>JAGNWK010000042.1 GCA_017985985.1 Oligoflexales bacterium | reverse complement strand
CTTCCCCTCTTCGGGTAGTTCACCTAAGTTTCTTCGGGCACCCTTGCCTTCTCCTATTCATTCCCTCTTCTCAGGGCTGATTCTGGACTTTCACCAGCTAGCTAAAGTGCATGCCGGGCGCACCCTCTCGACTCGCTCTGCTCGCTCGAGGTGACCGGGTCCTTCGCTCTGCTCGTTAGGTGACCGGGTCCTTCGCTCTGCTCGTTAGGTGACCGGGTCCTTCGCTCTGCTCGTTAGGTGACTGAGTTATTAAGATTTGAGGTGATGACGCTGATTGTGGATGTCAGCACGAGATGTTCTAAAGTTTGAAGAGGACAGCAGGGTGGAGGGATCCCATCCGGGTTGAGGTCGCGATGGATTTATGCTTAATTCTTCGATTAAATTGCGACCGAAAGAGGATGGGAGGTGCCGACCGTTGCGCCGACCTCTTCAAACTTTAGAACATCTCAAAACAGATATCCTCGAACGCCAATATCATTCGGTGACGGTTCGAGACCCATTCGACTTCGTCCACCTACGCTGGACTACGCTCAGGGTGACGGGGATGGCTTATCCTCGAACGCCAATGTCATTCGGTGACGGTTCGAGACCCATTCGACTTCGTCCACCTATGTGGACTACGCTCGGGGTGACGGGGCTTACTAAGGCTAAGGGCAGGAGAGCCATAAAAAAAATTCCTGGTTGCCCTTCTGTCCCAGAGTACGAGAGGGGGCAAAACCAAGACGGGTGAGACCTAATTTAGAAAAAGCTAACGTAACTTGTTCGACTGCGGCTTCTTGCAGACTGGTAGAATTGACAATACCCCCCTCCGGGATTTGATCTCTTCGCAGTTCGAACTGGGGTTTTACGAGCAAAAGAAAGCGAACATTTTTCTTAGTAGCTGCTTTATAGATCTGGGGGGACAGCCTAGCCAATGAATTGAAACTCACATCTGCTAGTATCCAGTCCACTGGTTCATAAAGAGTCGGTTTGAAATCTCGGATATCCTGACCCTCTAGAGAGACCACCCTCGGGTCTTGACGCAGCTCCCAGGCCAACTGATTGGTCCCCACATCGAGAGCGAGGACCTTTGCCGCACCATGCTCCAAGACGCACTGCACAAAGCCACCAGTCGAAGACCCGATATCTAGGACAACAGCTCCTTGAAACTCTTTCTCAAGCTGGAACTCTTCAATAGCCCCCTGCAGCTTGAGATAAGCTCGACTCAGATAGTGCCTAGAACTTTTACTCGATTTAAGACGGAGAGGAGTATCCGGAGGCAGCTTTAAAGAAGAACTCGTCACCGCCTGATCGACGGTGAGGACCAGTCCTGCCAAGATCAGGACCCTGGCTTCCTCAAGAGATCTTGCATAGCCTTGATCGACCAGAAGAGTGTCGACACGTTTCTTGGGAGGAGACTTGGAGCTCCTAGGACTTGAATCCATAAGCTCTTAGCCTGTCAAAAGAATAGATCCCCGTGTTGTGACGATCATCGAATTGGATAGACAGAGCATAACGACCGATGGAGTTCAAACCAAGGGGTCGAACGGAATCGGGGACATCAGCTGACTTTAAAATCTTCTTGCCCGTCTTCTCATCGATGCAAGCTGCACAGGGACAATCTCTCCGTAAAGTGACCACATCGAGCCTCGACTCCCGACCGTCTGTCCAAAGAATACCGAGGGTTCTTTCATCAGCCTGCCAAATTTCCTTAACTGCAGCAGCTAGCATTTCAACTTCCTTTCTGCCATTTCAACTGGAACGAAAGCAGTGCTGAGCCTTTTTGCTGCTCTAGCACCTTGATTTCACGCACAAGACTGTCTGCTGCGTCAAAATACTTCCGAGCTACAAGACTACCTCTGGTCTCTGAACTGACTATGGGTTTAGCTGAATCACCACCCCGAGAAACGTCTGGGTCGATTGGAATCTCACCCAAGAGGGGAATCCCAAAACGTTCAGACAAAGTACGAGCTCCATTTTGAGAAAAGAGATAGTGTTTCATCTCGCAGCCTGAGCAAACAAAGTAGCTCATCGTCTCCAAAATCCCGAGTAGGGGTACTTTTAGAGTGTCGAACATCGAGATTGTCTTCTGCACATCATTCAGAGCAACCGTCTGAGGTGTCGTCACGATCAGAGCCCCTGTCAGAGGCGCCGTCTGAGAAATCGTCAGTTGGATGTCTCCAGTCCCAGGCGGATAGTCCAAAATTAAATAGTCGAGTTCCCCCCAAGCCACGTGGGTAAGGAACTGCTTCACCATGTTGCCGGCCATGGGGCCACGCAAAATCTGAGCCTTCTCAGGAGAAGAAAACATAGAGACGGAAATAACCTTCAAACCCTGCTCACTGAGAGGAGGAACGATCAAAGACTCATCCATCTCCTCAGCTCGACCAATCTTGAGCATGGTTGGAATCGACGGGCCGTAAAGGTCGGCATCCAAGAGTCCAACTTTGTAACCTGCCGCTTGCAGAGCACAGGCTATATTAACGGCTGTCGTCGATTTTCCGACTCCACCTTTTCCTGAAGCTACTGCTACGATATGTTTAACTTTAGCTAAAGACTGTGACATTTATTATTTCCTTTTCTTTAGGGGAACCAACTGCTCCTCTTTTTTGGAGGAACCAGCTGCGCAGTATCCCCTGCCCCCTCCTTGCAGGGCTTAAGAACTCAATCCAAGCTCTCCAAATACTTAGCAGCTTCGATAGCTGCTTGACAGCCCATACCGGCAGCTGTGACCGCCTGTCTGAAATGGGGGTCAGCAATATCACCAGCTGCGAATAGCCCCGGGGTTCTCGTCTTGGTAAAAGATTGAACTTTAATGTAACCATGACTGTCGAGATCGACATAGGGTTTGAAAAGCTGCGAGTTGGGCTCGTGACCGATCCCATAAAAAAGACCGTCTATCGGAAGCTCTTCTTTCACTTTAGTTTCAAGCTGAACGAGCTTCACTCCCAGGAGTCCGGTCTGATCATAGACCAGCTCTTCAATACCGTAAGGTGTTTTAAAGTGAATATTTGGGTGCTGCTTAGCCCTTTTCAACATGATGTCCGAAGCGCGGAACACATCACGCCTATGAACGAGGGTCACACTGTGACAGATATTCGCCAGATAGAGAGTTTCCTCCATTGCCGAGTCACCACCACCCACCACGATAACGTTCTTCTTGCGATAGAAAAAGCCATCGCAGGTTGCGCAGGTTGATACCCCACGCCCCATCAAGCTTGCTTCATTAGCAAGCCCTAGCGTCTTAGCACGTGCTCCTGTCGCGACGATGACGGTCTGCGATACGATTTCCTTACCAGCACTCCACAGACGCAAGGGCTGAGAACTAAAATCCACTCTTTCAATTTCCTGATGAAAGATCTGAGTTCCAACACGCTCAGCCTGCTTCGTCATCTCTGCCATGAGATGCTTTCCCCCGATAGGAAGAGCAAAGCCAGGAAAGTTTTCTATCTCTGTCGTCGTGGTCAGCTGCCCACCTGGCTCTAAACCAGCATAGAGAACCGGATTGAGTCCTGCTCTCGCAGCATAGATCGCTGCCGTTAACCCAGCTGGGCCCGAACCGATAATCGTCACCTTTTGCATCATTTTTCCTTATGTTTTTGCACCCACTTGGTCCCACTCCATTCCAGCTCCCAGCCCGTAGGCTTGCCATCCTTCTCACTACCGATGGTATGAGCTTTGGTCTTACGACTGAAGCGAATCTGCGCAGCCAGTCCGTCGGGATCTGTAGCGGGAGCGTCTGCAAGATATTTGTACTTATCTGGAAGCTCCTGTCTATGCCGCTTCAGATCAGACACGTTCGGCTTTTTCGTTTCTCGCGACCTAGGAAATTGGCTAGAAGCCAAGAACAAGCCGGAAGCCCCATCCCTCAGCACAAAGTACCCATCCGATTTTTCACATTTCAATTCGGTCATATGGATAGGATCACTGCGAGGTGGTCCCGCCTCTCCATTCCTCATCAGCTTCCTGGTGTTCTTACATTCTGGAGCGGCGTTACAAGCAAAATATTTCCCAAAGCGACCCGTCTTGAGAGTCATTGTATCGCCACACTTGTCACAGACAAGAGTGGGGCCTTCGTAACCCTTGATTCGGAATTTACCAATTTCAATTTCACAACCGCTACACTCTGGGTTTCGTCCGCAGATATGCAGCTTTTTTTCTTCGTTGATCAGGTAGCTATTCATCGCTGTATCACATTTAGAACAGCGTCTCATAGCCCGCAACTCGTCTGCATTCCCCTCATCATCATCACCGCCAGAAAAAGATTCAACCTGGTCTCCGGAGATCAAATTGATGGTGCCCTTACATCGCTCTTTAGGTGGCAAAGCATAGCCTTCACAGCTGAGGAAGACACCCGTCCTTGCCGTTCTTATGTTCATCTTACGAGAACATTCTGGGCAAGCTATATCAACGGGAGTAGGCGGATTGCCTCTCATGTTTTTCTTAGCTTGAACCAATTTGTCATCAAAATTAGCGTAAAACCGATCTAGAACCTTACGCCAATCCAAATCACCATCGGCAATCTTATCGAGATCCTCCTCCATATTGGCGGTGAAACTGTAGTCCATCAGGTCATGGAAATTCTCGACCAAACGATCAGAGACAATATCCCCCATTTTCAGACTAAAGAAGCGACGTCCATCGACCTTCACATAACCACGTTCCTGTATCGTCGTAATGATACTCGCGTAGGTGGAAGGACGACCAATGCCTTTTTTCTCCAACTCACGCACCAGACTGGCCTCTGTGTATCGAGGAGGCGGCTTTGTGAAATGCTGGCTCGGATTCAACTTGAGCAGAGTCAAGGCCTGGCCAACCGTCATCGCTGGTAGATCCACATCTTCTTCGCTCTTTTTGGGCAGCGGTTGAACTCTCAAAAACCCATCAAAACGAAGAATACGACCTCGGGCTTTGAACTCATAATCCCCCGACTGCACGAGGATGCTCGTCGTGTCGAATTCAGCCGGATTCATCTGGCATGCCACAAACTGTCGCCAAATCAATTCATAGAGTCGTCTCGCATCCGAATCGATCTCTTTCGAAAGAGTAAGCTGAGCTGCGCTCTGTCCCACATCCGTCGGGCGTATGGCCTCATGCGCCTCCTGGGCCTTCTTGTCGCTCGCATAGTGGACAGGCTGAGCGGGAAGGTAAGCGTCCCCAAACTGATTTTGGATATAAGAGCGAGATTGCTGGACAGCCTCCTCACTGATGTTGGTCGAATCGGTCCTCATGTACGTGATGTAACCTGCCTCGTAAAGGCGCTGGGCAATCATCATCGTCTTCTTAACCCCAAAACCCAAACGCACACTGGCAGCCTGCTGCAACGTCGAGGTGATATAAGGAGCTGAGGGCTTCGATTTGGCTGGTTTTTTGTCGATATGGGTCAGCTTGAGGGCTGGCTTGTTGAGTCCAGCGAGAATCGCATCGACTTCCTTCTGGGAAGACGCTTTAAACGTTTCTCCGCGGTATTTACTCAGCTCGATGCGAAACTTATCACTGCCCTTCGCGCTCACATCGGCGTGGACTTGCCAATATTCATCAGATTTGAACGCATGGATCTCTCGTTCCCGCTCTGTGATCAACCTCAAGGCAACGGATTGCACACGTCCAGCGGACAGACCTCTTGCAACTTTTTCCCAGAGAAGGGGGGAGAGCATGTAGCCCACAACTCGATCAAGAAACCGTCGCGCAAGTTGAGCATGAACCCTATCGATATTGACGGATCTTGGTTTGTCAAAAGCTTCTTTGATCGCTTTCTTTGTGATCTCTGTGAACGTAACTCTTTTATAACGAGTCGACTTTCCCCCAATCGCCTCCATGAGGTGCCAGGCTATCGCCTCTCCCTCTCTATCCATATCTGTCGCCAGATAAATCGTTTCTACTTTTTCAGCAGACTCCTTCAGAGCTTTCAGCACTTTTTCCTTGCCAGGCAGTATCTCATAGCTAGCCTCCCAGCCGTTGTAGGGATCAACACCCATACTGCTGATAAGCTTCTTCTGCTCGTTTCTCCTTTTGTCTTCAGGAGAGAGACTCTTCTTGGTCTTAGCTACCTCTACTTTTTTCTTCTTGGACTTTGTGCCTGACTCTCGATTTAACTTAGCCAAATCTCTGATATGACCAATACTTGACTTGACGATGTACTGGCTGCCAAGAAATTTGTTTATCGTTTTAACTTTAGCTGGGGACTCAACAATGACTAGCGACTTGCTCATCAAAAATTCTTCCGGGTTGAAAGAGTTGATAAGTACCAATTCCTAAGTTCTCAATCCTGTGTTAACTGCTAGGCGCTGGTGCGCGGACAGAGCGGATCACGTGTTTTCCGTAAGCAGCACTGTGATGAAAGTTTCTACAGATGACGCTGAATTGAGAGCTGACCTGATTCTAATATAGCATCCTAAAAACATTGCCAAGATTTGGCGTGAATTTTTATATCCCAGAACATCTTCCAAAGTAAGGAGAAAAAGCATGATTAAAAATATTCCCGCTCTCTTAGCAAGGATCAGCGAAGAACTTCGACTCTTCACAGACCTCGCAGTTGTAGGGATGAGTGGGGGAGCTGACTCTACCCTCGTGACTCTACTGTGCCACTACGCCCTAGGAAAGGATTCCGTCTATACGGCCCATATGCCTGCTGTAGCAACTGATCTTGTCAGTTTTAACAAGCTCTCTCTGGAGACAGCCCGTCATCTGCAAGTGCACACCCAAGTCGTATCCATAGCAGACTCCGTCTCAACCTTTAATCGGGCCCTGGAGAAGAGCTTAGAACGCCCCCTTTCCAAACTCAACGGTGGAAATAGTCGAGCCCGTCTACGGATGGCGGTTCTCTACGCTCTGTCCGGCGAGCTTTCAGAGAGCTCTGGCAAGAGAGTCCGCGTCATTGGCACGGGGAACCTCAGCGAAGATTTTATAGGCTACGACACCAAAGGGGGGGACTCCCTCTGTGATCTATTCCCTATCGGTGAGCTTTTCAAATCGGAAGTTTATCAATTACTAGAATACTTCCGAGACCAAGGGGTCATCACCGAATCTATGATCAACAGAACACCGAGTGCCGGACTATGGGAAGGACAGACTGACGAGAAGGAGCTCGGTTATACTTACAAAGAGATGGAAAAAAGCATACGAAAAATCATGAGTGGACAGCTAGGCAGCACTCCTGAAGGCTGTGACCTCTTTGTCTTAAACCGTCACAGGCAGCACAAACATAAGCATGAAGCTATTCCTGCCCTCCCTCTTCGCCAATTTTGTGACGAATAGCAAGGAGGGGGCCTGGGGGAAACTACGCAGTCGGTTCCCCCAGACAAACATCAGGAACTAGGATCCCCCCGCTCCTGGCTAGGATCATAGGCTTCAAAAGTCATCAGCTCCTTATTCTTCCTCGAATTTCGAGCCTCGAATATGCGATTATGAAAAGAAATATAAAAACCAGGCTTCAGAAAACGTGCAGCCAGCAGAGCCTCTGATACGTTTTGCAAAGCATCCGTATTCTCATAGCCCTGCGGCTTCATAGCTCCTGTAAAGATAACAGGCACAGAAATATTGGGCTGATCTTTTGCACAGAGCCGAGCTGTCTGGGTCATCGTATCTGTCCCATGAATGACCAGAATAGGGTAAGTCTTTGCCGCAAAGGAAGCTATCGTCTGGCTGATATACTTGCGATCCTGATCTGTCATGTACAGCGAATCTTTGCTCATAATAGGGTAGACCTCGAGGGAGGTGTAAGGAAGACGAAGTTTGGCAAAAATCTTCTCCCTCATAACAGTCCCCTTATTCTCAAGAGATCCCGCTACCTCATCGTAGACTTTGTCGATAGTCCCACCTGTCGTAATGACCGTAACCCTGAACTTAGCATTGAGATCTTTTCCCATAGCCTCTATTTTTTCCTAAGCAAATTGATACCATCTCGCACTGGTATCAAGACATTCTCGACACGCTCATCCCTAGATACAAGCTCGTTTACTGAAGCTATCACGAGAGCGTCCCTCTCTGAAGTGGCCAGGACTTTACCCGAAAGCAAGGCGTTATCAAATAAAATCAAGCCACCTTTCTCCACTTTCGGCAAGACAGCTTCGTAGTAATTCCGATAGTTCACCTTGTCGGCGTCGATAAACACAAAGTCAAAAGTTTTACCTGCCAGGTTTTTCTCAATAGTCTTGAGAGCATCCTGCACAATCACTTCGATCTTATGCCCATGAGGGCTCCTCGCAAAATAGCTTCTAGCTATCGCTGAGGAGCGCTCATCCACATCACAAGTTATCAGTTTACCATCTGGCGGGAGTCCCTCAGCTATACTAAGAGCAGAGTAGCCAGTGAACATCCCTATCTCGAGAGCCTTCTTCGAACGGCTCAATTGAACGATTAATTTCAAAAGGCGACCCACAAGTCGGCCACTTAACATCTGAGGAATAGGGGTTGTTTCCAAGGTTTCACGAGAGAGTTGAAGAAGAAGCTCAGGTTCACTTTGGGTATGGGCATGGCAGTACTTCTCGACCTCTTGATTTGTTATGAGCATAAATTCTCCTTCAAGGACTTGATCTTCTTAAATCTGATATTACATTGACTATCTGAGGAGACCAGGTGAGTTCTCAATATGTTTAAGAATGAGACCTATGCAAGACTACTATGAAACTTTAGGCGTATCCAAGACCGCATCTTTAGATGAGATCAAGAAATCTTATCGTAAGTTGGCGATGAAATACCACCCCGATCGAAATGCGGGGGACAAAAAAGCTGAGGAGCAGTTCAAGAGCATCAGCGAAGCTTATGCTGTGCTTTCTGATCCCGAAAAAAAGAGACAATATGACACGGTAGGAGCGAGCAACTTCCACCAACGCTACTCCAGTGACGACATCTTCCGCGGCACCGACTTCAACTCAATTTTTCACGAATTCGGTATGGGGGGAGGAGGATCCGAGAATATTTTCAGCCGTATTTTTGGCTTCGGGGGTCCTGGCGGCGGAGCTTGGGGGGAAGGTCCTCAGCAGCGCAGGGCTAGTCGAGGTCAGGACGTTGAATACACTCTCGAACTTGGGTTTGAGGAGGCCTATAAAGGAGGAGAAAGGCAAGTCAGCCTTAGTTTGCCAGGCGGGGAAAAAAGGGAATTCCGAGTGAAGGTCCCGGGAGGAATCCGCGAAGGGGGACGACTCCGCGTCTCTGGTAAAGGCACCTCGGGACGAGGGGGTGAAGCTGGAGACCTCTTCCTTAACGTCAAAATCGCCCCGCATCCGGACTATGCCCGAAATGGAGATGACATCGAAATAAGGCTTCCCCTTAAAATCTCGCAAGCCCTCTTGGGTGACAGCTGTGAGATAAAGACCGTGCAGGGTCCAAAGAAGATCAGAGTTCCAGCCGGAGTAAAAGCTGGAACCAAAATCCGTTTGAAGGGACTGGGCTTCCCCATCATGGGTAGTGGCTCTAGTGGTGACTTCTATGCCGTCGTTGACCTTGATGTTCCCAGCAGCCTGAGCCCCGAGCAAAAAAATCTTGCCGAACAACTGCGAGCCCAAGGGCTCTAGCATACAACCTCGTCATTGCGAGCGAAGCGAAGCAATCTCCATGTAAAGGCAAGATTGCTTCGTCGCCTAGGCTCCTCGCAATGACGAAATCGGCATACTTAGACAGGTTGGAGTGAAGTCGTCTAAGTATTCATCACACAACCTCGTCATTGCGAGCGAAGCGAAGCAATCTCCGTGTAAACTCGTCATTGCGGGCGAAGCGAAGCAATCTCCGTGTAAACTCGTCATTGCGGGCGAAGCGAAGCAATCTCCGTGTAAAGGCAAGATTGCTTCGTCGCCTAGGCTCCTCGCAATGACGAAATCGGCATACTTAGACAGGTTGGAGTGAAGTCGTCTAAGTATTCATCACACAACCTCGTCATTGCGAGCGAAGCGAAGCAATCTCCGTGTAAAGGCAAGATTGCTTCGTCGCCTCCGGCTCCTCGCAATGACGAAATCGACATACTTAGACAGGTTGGAGTGAAGTCGAGGGGTATCGGAGCTTAACCGAATGACATTGCCCCTTGCCCTGGCTACGAAGTGACTATTTACCAGAAACAAACTCCTGCAGAGCCAGAACAAAATGGCCGATTTTTACATCAAACTTGAATTTTAAAATTGGCCGCTGCGGATGATTGAAGGCAACCCAGACGCGGACATCCCCTTTTTGCTCCAAATCTTTGCCAATATAAGTCTGCAGATTAAGGCGAACTGCATCAAAAGTGCCTAATGGGACATCTAAACGAACGAATGCTTCCGGAGTAGCCGACAGCCACCAAGTTTTTCCGGAGGTGTAGACCTTAAACCTCTCCTCTTTGTTGAGGGTGTATGGGAAAGTTCTCAATTTATAGATAGCCCCTAAAATATCTGTCGCTTCCGGATCCAGATCAAAAGACTCTTCTTTCAAAGGGTCTTTTTTATGTTGGATTCTTTCCAGGGCTTTGCAATTCTCATGATCAAATTCCAACCATTTTTCTTGGAAATAAGAACTGCCAATCAGGGGATTTAAGTCTTCATAAAGAGTGAATCCAGAAGCGACAAAGGTCTTCGGCAGTGTCCAAGCCTTAGCTTTATAATTTGCCTCAACGATGGACTTGTACCAGTCACCACTTTTAGCCTCCACGGCAAAAATCATATGCCAAAAACCATTTTTCAGCTCAGGAGCTAACACATTAAAAGTGAAGATACCAACCTTTACCCCGCTAAAATAGGACGCCAGGTAACTCACCCTTTCACCCGCCGAGAAAGGCTGGCCTTCATAAACCTTGGAAGGAGTCATCGCGTCCACCACCACTGGCTGCACCACCGGTTTGACAGGGACCTGACCCAAAGAACCAGGTAGGACTCTCCCCACCATCGGAGCAACTAGCGGCTCCGGGACTTTGTCTTTCCCAGGGAGTGTCGGACCTGTGATAGAATTTGCCTCTGTCGTTGGACATGCCGCTAAGAGTGGATTCGACTTACCAGCGTCCAAAATAAAGAAAAGAAGAGCTGACAATAGTACGGGGCGGGGGTCCCATCTTCCCAAAGCATCATAAAATCGACAAAACATACATAACCCCCATTTTTAGGCAAAGATCCCCTACAGCATCTTTATAGACCTATTATAGGACATCTCGGAACTACATTGAGAAGTTGCTTCTGTTTCTTCGATATGATACCGAGGATCGTTAACTTTTATATCATGGATGGAGTCAGCACATTTTATGAACCTTTCAAAACTCAAACTGCCCGGTATTGGAACTATCAACTGGGAGGAAGAGGACGCTTCCTTTGACGAACCTACTATTTCAAATGAATTTCTGGAACTCCTCGAAAAAACCCAAGGGGGAGCAGGGATCCGCGAAGGAAGCATTGTAGAAGGGGTCATCGTCGACATCACGAACGATTTTGTCCGCGTCGATATCGGCCATAAGTGCGATGGCGAGATCCCGATCAGCGAATTTCGTACCCATGATGGCGAACTTAAGTGCAAAGTCGGTGAAAAAACAGAAGTCTACCTCGACTGTTTTGAAGACGGCGATGGAGATATGGTCCTTTCCCGCGAAAGAGCTGAAATGCTCCGCGCTTGGGATCGGGTCTCTGACGCTTACGAAAACGGCGAAGTGGTCGAAGGTATGATCATGGCACGCGTTAAAGGCGGTCTGTCCGTCGATATCGGCGTAAAAGCCTTCTTGCCAGGCTCACAAGTCGACTTGCGCCCAGTTCGCAACCTAGACAAGCTCATCAACAACACGTTCAGCTTCAAAATCATCAAATTCAACAAAAAACGTGGGAATATAGTTCTCAGTCGCCGCGCTCTCTTGGAGCAAGACCGTGAAAAACTCCGCAGCGAGACTCTCGGCAGCCTCAAAGAAGGAGC
The DNA here is from genome assembly GCA_017985985.1 of Oligoflexales bacterium. Taxonomy (GTDB): domain Bacteria; phylum Bdellovibrionota_B; class Oligoflexia; order Oligoflexales; family Bog-1112; genus JAGNWK01. The sequence continues at coordinate 13,800 of JAGNWK010000042.1, read as the reverse complement.
TATTCTTAAAGGTATTATCAAAAATATCACAGACTACGGTGCATTCGTAGATCTTGGCGGTATTGATGGTCTCCTCCACATCACAGATATGTCATGGGGCCGCATCAACCACCCAACACAACTTTTTGAAGTTGGGCAAGAGATCGAAGTGAAGGTCCTCAACTATGACGAAGGCCGTCAACGTGTTTCTCTCGGTTACAAGCAACTGCAAGAAGACCCATGGGAAAGAGTGGCCAGCCGTTATACTGTTGGCTCTAAAACGAGAGGGGCTGTCGTCAGTCTTACAGATTACGGCGCTTTCGTAGAACTCGAAGAAGGCATTGAAGGTCTGATTCACATCAGCGAAATGTCCTGGTCTAAACGAGTGAGACATCCATCTAAAGTTGTTTCCATCGGGGACCAAGTCGATGTTGCTGTATTAGCCATAGACCAAACTGCTCGTCGAATCAGTCTCGGCATGAAACAGATGGAACCAAATCCATGGGATATCGTAAAAGAAAAATACCAAGTCGCTGACGTTATTCGTGGAAAAATCCGCAACATCACTGATTTCGGGATCTTTGTTGGTATCGAAGAAGGCATCGACGGCCTCATCCACATCTCTGATATCAGCTGGTATGACCGCATTAAGCACCCAGGTGATCTCTACAAAAAAGGAGATGAAATCGAAGCTAAGATTCTCCAAATCGATACAGAAGGTGAGAAGTTCTCTCTCGGGATCAAGCAACTTAGTGAAGATCCATGGATCGGAGCTTCTAAGCTCTTCACACCAGGGACAAAAGGAACTGGTAAAGTGACAAAATCGCTGACTATGGCGTATTTGTTCAGCTTGCTCGTGGTGTAGAAGGCATGATTCACGTGAGCGAACTTGACACCAAAGAAGTTCTAAAAGCTTCTGATGTTGTCAAAGAAGGCGATGACGTGGAGTTTGTTGTTCTCTCTATCGATGCTAGAGATCAGCGCTTCTCTCTCTCTCGCAAAGCCCACCTCAAAGGCTTAGAAGGCGAAGAGCTTAAGAAGTACATGAGTACAATCACTGTTTCCGAACCACAAACGGTTCTCGGTGCAGCCTTCTCTCAAGCGAAGGAAGATCAAGCTCAAGAAAAAACCAACCAAAAACAGCAGGCACCTTCTTAATTTTGAAACGTCAGCAAACAAGCCCTCGAGATATAGCCTACGATGCCTTTGTTCAAGTGATGGAGAGCTCCGCCGACCCAGATGAGGTCGTGGAACTCCTCATCACTGAACATGGCTTTAATGAATTGTCCCGTCTTGACAGGAGATTTATCAAAGAGCTCCTTTTTGGGAGCCTCCGTTGGTACTCTAAGATTTACTGGATTCTTCAGAACACTTCGACGAGGGACCTTGCTACGCTGAGTCCTCAAGTTCGTGCAGCCCTCCTTCTTGGCACGTATCAGATTTTCTATATGGACAAGGTGCCCGACAGGGCTGCTGTCCATGAGAGTGTCGAATATATACGCAAGAAGGGCGAGGCTTCGGCTGTCGGTTTCGTCAACGGCATTCTGCGTACTATCGCGAGAAGGTCTGAATACTTTGCGAAACCTGACAAGGAGAGAAAACCTGCTGAGTACCTTTCTCTGCAGTACGCTCACCCCCGCTGGTTGGTTGACCGCTGGTTGAACCGCTTTCATTTCGAAAAGATGAAAGAGCTACTCAGTAGCAACAACCAGCCTCCACCCTACTTTATCCGCATCAACACGTTGCAGGTACCGGGAGAATCCATTCAGAGTCTGAGAGAACTCCTCCTCAAAGATGAAAACAATCACTCTGAAAAAAAGGCCATCCGGTCCTGTTTACAATTGAAACAGTCTCCTCTCGTTGGGGTAGGAAGCCTCTTTCAAAAAGGTCAATTTACCATCCAAGATGAGGCCTCCCAGCTCATAGCTCCGCTCTTATCGCCTAAAGAAGGTGAAGTGATCTATGACGCCTGCTCTGGACCAGGGGGAAAGACTGGGCATATTTTTGAACTCTCCGGAGGACTTGCTCGGATCACAGCCGTAGAAAAGGATCCTGGACAAATTAAAAAGGCCCAAGAAACTTTTGCACGCCTTACACACAATACACGTGGAGAACAAGTCACCTGGCTGGAACAAGACTTCCTATCTTTCCAACCCGAAGAAAAAGCTGATAAAATTCTGCTAGACGCCCCCTGCTCGGGCCTAGGTGTGATCCGTAGGCACCCAGAAGGAAAATGGCGAAAATCTCCCAAAAGCATCCCGATCCTTTCTGCTCTTCAAGAAAAGTTGCTTGCCCATGCCTTTTCTTTGCTCAAACCCGGGGGAGAGCTTGTTTATTCCGTCTGTTCGTTTGAACCAGAAGAGACCCTGCACCACCTGAATTGGTTAGAACAGCAGTATAAGGGGAGCTATGAGCTCATCTCCCCTTCCTCACGACTTCCCGACTACTACAAGCGCTTTGTCACGCGAGAGAACGCCCTTATGATATACTCAGGAAATAAGGACGGAATGGATGGGTTTGGCGCTTTCATAATTAAAAAAATCTGACTTATACTGATGCACTCTCTGCAAGGAGGGGGTCAGGGCAGGCTCCATCGAATGGGTGCGCAGCTAGTTCCCCCCGAATTGGCTTTTGAGAGAAACCAGCTGAGCAGCTTTCTCTCAAACCCTCTTCCTTGCAAAAAAAGAGGGAATTGCAACAAAAGGGAGTTCCATATGAACGTTTCATGGAAAGTTCTTCTTCTCCTTACTCTCCTTTGTGGTTGCCAAAACAAATGTTCCAGTAGCCACAGCAAGATGGGCCCTGAGGAGGTGGTCGAAGCTTACCTGAACATAGCCCTCAACATGAACCATGTCTCCCAAAAATATGAGCTGATGGAGTACACTACTTCGAATCTTAAAGCAGCCCTTGCAGGAGCTACCGATGAAACCATCATGGAAGCCTATATTGATAGACAATATAAATTTGAACGTTTTTCTCTGGTCGGCAGAGAAGATATCACTCCCAGAGAAACTCAAATCAGCTTCCAGCTAGCCTACTCAGAACTCCCTCATGATCATGAAAAAAAGCCAGACGGATCAGAGGCGGAGGATACAGCTATCACCACCGAGAACACCGTATCCCTCACCCGTGAAAATGGGATGTGGTTTATCAGTGACGTAGTTGGTAATAAGACTGCGTTTGACTTCCCCATCTCTGAACTTTCACGCATTACGCCCTCTTCCCACTAGTCCCAGTTAGCACACAGCCAGCCGTACTGGGGGAACGACATTCACCTCACCGCTCCGCTTAACTCCCTTAGCGGCCGTCACCCCGAGCGAAGCCGAGGGGTCTCGGAACTTAACCGAATGACATAATCACAAAACAAACTGGCCGGTCAGCAAGCTTATCTTAAATTTTATTTAAGATAACTCTCTGTAATAAATGTATAAAAAAAAATCACTTGCTTCTGTCCCAAAATCGTTTAGGCATAGATAAAGTATCGCCAAAAAAGAGCGAGGTTTTATAATTTAGGAAGGGAGTTTTGAGATGTCGGCGCAAAGATTAGTTAAAGCTTGTTTCTTTGTTCAAGCTATTTGCTTCTCCAGCTTAGCAAGTGCACAATTTGGGGTGTGTTATCCAGCTGATGAGAGAGGGGACTCATGCCCAGCTTTCACAAACAGCTCGGCAATGCCCACAGACTTTTATCCTCTAAGTGAAGAGGAAGGCCCGCTTAAAAAACTTCCTCCAGCTACTTACGCAAAACCCATAGGCCCGCTTAAACCAAGTTATCTGGGTAGGGCCGCTGTTGCCCTTCATGCCTCTTTACCAGGAGCCGTCAGCGACGCCCTACTCGTGCATGTCCCTGCCGCCCTTGGCATGTACTATCTCGGATTTATGCCAGCCCACCTCACTCCAACAGCTATAGCTGCAAAAACAGCCGCAGCTGTCATCGTAGGTCAAACTGCACGAAAAGCCTGTAAATATGCAGAGGGGAAAGAACACTCCGTCGTCTGTGGCCTAGTTGGTGGATCTGTACAGTATGGGATGAAGAGACTCCTCGGAGGGGATATCTCTATTGCCGCTGCTATTGCCGCTGTTATTGCCGCTGCTCGTGGGTCTGTCAATAATGGGCTCTACGAATACTATGGGGACGAACTTGATGAGGCCTGTGCGGATGGATTTTCATTTAAATGCCTATCTCTCATCATGACTATCGAAAGTCTTGAGGGTGGAGTTGAGAGCTTATACGAAGGTGGAGCCTACAAACTCGCAACAGCGGCAGAACGAAGAGCCAGCAGAGCAGCAACCATTGGAACAGGAGCTGGGGTAGGATTTTTGGTCTTCTCAAGTCTCTCCACACTCTACGCAAACCTACATACGACGGTAGAGGGAACTGTGTCAGCTGCCCTAGATGCAACCGTAGGCCCCGTCGAGGCCAGAGTGAGAATGTAAGATCACAACCCTAGGGTGTAGTGCCCCGGTCACTACACCCTTCTTTGTCATTCAGTTAAAGCAAGATACCCCTCGACTGCACTCGGTGTAACCTTCTCCCGACTAGTTAAAGCCTCGTCATTGCGAGCCAACCTGTCTAAGTATTCATGGCAGACCTCGTCATTGCGAGCGAAGCGAAGCAATCTCCGTGTAAAGGCAAGATTGCTTCGTCGCCTCCGGCTCCTCGCAATAACGAAATCATAATACTTAGACAGGTTGGAGCGAAACCGAGAAGTATCAAGTCAAATAAGTAAATGACATTGGCGGCCAGGTGATCTCTGAAAATCGAAGTTAAAGACGGATGATGGAACTCTCTATGTTCTGTTTTTTAAAGTCCCCACTTGCCTTTTTCGCTGCTTCTTCTGTGCCGTAGAGACCTTGCCGGATGTGATAACTCACCCTTCCCTGACTTTGCAGAGGAGTATGATAAACCGGTATACCTAGCTTCTCAAAATGGCCAAGGGCCTTCTCCAGTTCTCGAGGCTCCTGGACCGCACTGAATTCTAGGGTGTACTGAGATTTGGGTGGAGTCGACTGCGTAGAGACCTCCCTAGGGCGCAGGGCTAGCGAGCCAATCGACTTGTAGAAGAGAGATCCATCATCTTTTTTCTTAAAGTCCTGCTTAGAGACCGGCTCCACAACAGGAGCCTTGCGAAGCTTAAGCAGAGAAGGGGAGGCGATCATAAAAAAAGCTAGAAGAGCAGAGAAAAACAAAGCTGTCGCCAGCATAAGTCTAAGCCAAGAGTATGTCCTCACTTCTCTCACTTCCAAGACCCTCCCAAGCAAGATTATACCTTTCTACAAAAGAAATGTCCCCTGACTGTCCCAAGGTTCTCCATTCTGGCATAGATTGGAGGGTATCTTTCAGGAGGGGGAAGAAGCTCTCTAGCCCTAAATCTCTCTTCTTTTCTCTGTGGGCTGTGATGAGAAGATATTGACTCGCCCTAGTGAGGGCAACATAAAGCAGCCGCGTGGATTCTTCCTGGAGAGAACTCGTTTGACTTGTGAGAAGAGAGGAGAAGTGATTACAGCCCTGTGGCCGATCCTTACTGGTCCCTATATAAGCCAAACCCTTATAAGAAGGCTGAATCACTTTCACCCAGTAGCGGTCCTGTTTATACCAAAGGTCTGAGGTCTCCACCAAAACGACGAGGGGAAACTCTAGACCCTTCGATTTATGGATGGTCATCAGGCGGACTGCCTCTCTATCGATTTCGGAAGCATCGAGCTCATCAGAACTCTGTTTCTTCAATAGTTCACGAACACAAGCCTGTAGATGATGGAATCCCTCCTCTTCCAAGGTGAGTAAAAACTCACAGAAGCGAATAAGATTCTTCTCGGCTAGCAGTCCTTCTATGGAGGAGAAAAAAGATTTATAAGAAGCTAAAACTGAGCATTCGGATAGCACTTGAAAAAAGATCTGATGGGGCAAAAGAAAACTTCGATCATTGAGAAGAGAACGAAATTTTTCAAAATCGCCCTTTCTAGGGAAGTCCATCTTCTGAATAGAGTCGAGGATAAGCTGACTACGTTCCCATGGATTCGCAGACTTCAAACTTTCTTCGAGAGCTCCCAGCAGAATAGGGTCTGGCACAGCTAAAAAAGGACTAGAAAGCACTGTACACAAAGCAATTTGATCGGAAGGTGTGGCGAAAAATTTCATCAAAGCAATGGCATCACAGATTTCGGGACGATCGAAAAACCCTTTCGACTCTTCCCTAACAAACGGAACTCTTTCCGCTTGGAGAGCTTCTTCAAAAATTTCTACATGCGTGCTATTTCGATAAAGAATGACACAGTCTTTAGGTGTCAGGTTTTTAAACGCCTGAATCTTGCTATCCCAAACCTTATAAGAAGCGTCCGACAACATAGTCTTCAAATGTTTTGCTACAAATTTTGCTTCTCGCTGCACAGCTGAAGTACCTGTCTCCTGGCAAAAGTCTGTAAATTCTTCATGGATAAGAATTCTACCCATATCAGGTATGAGATCTTCCGGATCAGAGCTGTTTTTACGACCCGGTTTATGCAGAGGGAAATCTGGATCGAAATGAAAGTGGAAGAGTTTATTAACAAAGTCTAAGATCAGCCGACAGGAACGAAAATTCTGATCAAGTAAAACTCGACTCTTAGAAAATGTGTTCGTTAAGAGAACGGAAGCTTCATCAAGAACACCTGGAAAAGCCTCTCGAAAGCCATAGACCGATTGCTTCTTATCCCCAACGATGAACACGGTCGAAGGGAGTTCCCCTTCCAGGTAGTTCTGTCCCGAAAGCATCTCGCTTATAAATTCTTCAAAAATAGACCACTGAAGAAAGCTGGTATCTTGAAATTCATCCAAGAGAAGATGCTGGACCGACTTTTGAAGAAGCCAAAGGGCTCCGGAATTTGTTGACTCCTTGATCAAGCGAAACACGCCCATAGCTAAATCTGCAAATTCCAGACTGCCAGCTGCTTTCTTTAGGAGACTTCTTTGCTGCTCCCAGGCTTGGTAGAGAAGAAATAAGGCCCTGCCACTCTCGTTCAGTTTAGTGATCTTAGCTTGATCGAAGAATTGAAGAAGGGCAGTGTCAACGGTTTCAATCTCTGAAGCTAGCACCTCTCTTTTTTTGCCACGGATCAAAACGCCACTGATCTTATTCTCTTTCGTGAGTAGCTTTTCTTTGTATAAACCAGCCAGATCTTGCTTCTCAATACTAGCTATGAGCTGTTCTTTTCGCTGCGTAACTGAGGCTATCGCCTTTAGCTGATCTCCAATATTTTCTAAAAGCAAGGAGGGATCTGGGGAAACTTTAGCAACGGAGGAACTACTGGTTCCCCAGTCTTTATTGGGGTGACGAAACAGCACATCATAAGTTCTAGCATTCTGCCAAGCAAAGGTTTGATGCCGAAATAGCTCAAAGACTTTCTTCTCCAGGCCAAGAATTCCCTGATCAGGATCTAAACGCATCAATGTTTCACAAAGGGACAGGACAGATTCCGAACCTACCCGTAGATCTTTAGAGCTAAATAAGCGCTCCCAAGATTTTTTATTCAATTCATTAATTTCGTGGGAACTCATCAGGGTGAAGGGAGAAGAGGCTCCTTCATCCGACAAACCACATTCCCAAGGAAATCTTGAAACCCACTCATAGAAGAGAGCGTCAATCGTCAGGACTTTTAAGGCTTGAATCGATGCTAAGATGCTCATCCCGGTCGTTACAGCTGTTCGAGGATGGCAAGGAGGGCTTAGGGGCAACTGCTCATAAAAATCCTGTAACTCTCTTTCAAATTCCTTCTGTCTGACAGGATCTGAAAGAAGACGCTTCGCCTCAAAAATAATTCGATCCTTCATCTCCTGACAGGCCTTGACCGTAAAAGTAATCGTAAGAATACCTTTCGGATCGGCCCCTGCGCCTACAAGATTAAGAAAACGACGACTAAGCTGGTAAGTTTTTCCACTACCGGCAGAAGCTTGCACAACGAAACTGTCATAAGGATTTTGTGGAGAAAGCATATCATTTACTCGTCTGCTCTGTTTTAACTCGAGACCTCTCGACTTCGCTCCAACCTGTCTAAGTATTATGATTTCGTCATTGCGAGGAGCCGCAGGCGACGAAGCAATCTTGCCTTTACACGGAGATTGCTTCGCTTCGCTCGCAATGACGAGGCCATGAATACTTAGACAGGCCAGAGTTTATTTTGAAAGCTTCGTGACGATACGAACACTAGGCAATTCGGTGATCTGAAAATGTTCCGACATATCCATCTCTGTAACACAAGAAGCCTGCATAGAGTACTTCCACATAGTTTCCGCTCCTTGTGCTTCGTCATCAAACGTATTTACAAAAACAGTATTCACCGGGTTTGGATCTTTCATCAAAGCCTTGCAGGCCGTGCACCAAGGAGAAAAAAAGACCAACTTGATTTCATCAGTATCTTGTTTATATCGAAAATATTGATTTTTAAAGGAAGACCAAGTCATGCGTGGACATGTAGGATATGGAGCTAACCATCTTTGAAAAGAATCAACAGAACATGAAGTCGAAGATGTAGTAAAAAAAATAAAAAGAAAAAAGAGAAGCGAAGGGGGCTGCATGGGGCGACTCTCCCACAGTTAGGACTGCAGTACCATGGCTGCTAGAGGGCTTAACTTCTGTGTTCGGGATGGGAACAGGTGTTTCCCCTCTGCTATTCACACAGCCTCCCTCGCTGAGGCAAAAACTAAGTCTTTTACAATTCCTAATTCTTACCTCAGAGATTCGCTTCTCTCTGAGAAGACAAAACAAAAAACTCAAAGCGCAAACTACAACGAAATGCTATGCAAAGATACTAAAAACTCTCTAGTGAAGAGCGAAAAGTGTGTAAAAAAAGCCTCACGATCTATTAGTACTGGTTAGCTCAATGTATTACTACACTTACACACCCAGCCTATCAACGTCCTTATCTCGAACAGATCTTTAGGGCCGAAACCAGGGAAATCTTATCTTGAGGTGGGTTTCCCACTTAGATGCTTTCAGCGGTTATCCCTTCCATACGTAGCTACCCAACTATGCTTCTGACGAAACAATTGGTACACCAGCGGTATGTCCAACCCGGTCCTCTCGTACTAAGGTCAGATCCTCTCAAATTTCCTACGCCCACAGCAGATAGGGACCGAACTGTCTCACGACGTTCTGAACCCAGCTCGCGTACCACTTTAATCGGCGAACAGCCGAACCCTTGGGACCTGCTTCAGCCCCAGGATGTGATGAGCCGACATCGAGGTGCCAAACCTCCTCGTCGATGTGAACTCTTGGAGGAGATCAGCCTGTTATCCCCGGAGTACCTTTTATCCGTTGAGCGATGGCCCTTCCATTCAGTGCCACCGGGTCACTAACGCCTACTTTCGTATCTGCTCGACTCGTTTGTCTTGCAGTTAAGCTCCCTTATGCGTTTGCACTCTACGACCGATTTCCATCCGGTCTGAGGGAACCTTTGCGCGCCTCCGTTACTCTTTAGGAGGCGACCGCCCCAGTCAAACTACCCACCAGACAGGGTCCCTGCTACTGTTATAGCTAGGTTAGATAGCCAGATTGTTCAGGGTGGTATTTCACTGTTGACTCCACCAGAGCTAGCGCCCTGGCTTCAATGTCTCCCACCTATGCTACACAAACCAATCCGAATACCAGTGTCAAGTTGTAGTGAAGGTTCACGGGGTCTTTCCGTCTTGCTGCGGGTACCGGGCATCTGCACCCGGTTTTCAAATTCGCTGAGCACACGGTCGAGACAGCGGGGAAGTCGTTACGCCATTCGTGCAGGTCGGAACTTACCCGACAAGGAATTTCGCTACCTTAGGACCGTTATAGTTACGGCCGCCGTTTACTGGGGCTTCAATTCAGAGCTTCACCTTGCGGCTGACCCCTCCTTTTAACCTTCCAGCACCGGGCAGGCGTCACACCACATACATCATCTTCTGATTTTGCGTAGTGCTGTGTTTTTGGTAAACAGTCGCCACCCCCTCTTCTCTGCAACCAGACTATGCTTCAGACGCGAAGTCCTACACATTGCTGGCACACCTTATACCGAAGGTACGGTGTTAATTTGCCGAGTTCCTTGACCATGTTTCACTCAATCGCCTTAGGATACTCTCCTCGCCCACCTGAGTCGGTTTTGGTACGGACCAATGTCTATCATCGTTTAGCAGCTTTTCTCGTGAGTAGAGGATCTTTCACTTCGGCTTGCGCCTACCCATCACGCCTCAGGATTAACGAAATCGCGGATTTGCCTACGACTTCTCCCTACACGCTTGGACCGGAATTCGATAACCGGCTAGAAATACCTTTCTCCCCCCCTGCATCACTCCTTACATTGGGTACAGGAATATTAACCTGTCATCCATCAACTACGCCTTTCGGCCTCGCCTTAGGGTCCGACTAACCCTGGGTGGTTTACCCTTTCCCAGGAAACCTTGGGCTTTCGGCGAGCAAGTTTTTAACTTGCTTTCTCGCTACTTATGCTAGCATAGGCTCTTGTAGTTCCTCCAGCATGCGTCGCCGCACACCTTCGTCGGTTGCTACAATGCTCCTCTACCACTTTTACTTGCGTAAAAGTCCACAGCTTCGGTGCTGCACTTAGCCCCGTTGAATTTTCCGCGCAAAATCACTTGACCAGTGAGCTGTTACGCTTTCTTTAAAGGATGGCTGCTTCTAAGCCAACCTCCTGGCTGTCTAAGCAATCTCACATCGTTTTCCACTTAGTGCAGTCTTCGGGACCTTAGCTGGTGGTCTGGGCTCTTTCCCTTTCGACTACGGAACTTCTCTCCCGCAGTCTGTCTCCCATGGTAACTGTAACGGTATTCGGAGTTTGAGTGGGTTTGGTAATCTGGTAGGACCCCTAGCCCAATCAGTGCTCTACCCCCGTTAAGCATGCCATGAGGCTATACCTAAATATATTTCGAGGAGAACCAGCTATCACCCAGTTTGATTAGCCTTTCACTCCTATCCACAAGTCATCCCAAATCTTTTCAACGATTACGGGTTCGGTCCTCCACTGTATGTTACTACAGCTTCAACCTGCTCATGGATAGATCACTGGGTTTCGGGTCTAATGCAGCAAACTATCGCCCTATTCAGGCTCGCTTTCACTACGGCTACGATGCTTAACATCTTAACCTCGCTTGCTACATTAACTCGCTAGCTCATTATGCAAAAGGCACGCCGTCACTTACGCTCCGACTGTTTGTAAGCATGTGGTTTCAGATCTATTTCACTCCCCTTGTCGGGGTTCTTTTCACCTTTCCCTCACGGTACTGATTCACTATCGGTCACTAGGTAGTATTTAGCCTTGGAAGATGGTCCTCCCGGATTCAGACAGGGTTTCTCGTGCCCCGCCCTACTTGGGTGTTCGTCCAACAATTTCGGCTTTTCGAGTACGGGGCTATCACCCTCTATGACGCTCTTTCCCATGAGCTTCCTCTAAACTTCTATTGTCTTATGGACAAATCCCGCAACCCCGACCAGAAATCTGATCGGTTTAGGCTCTACCGATTTCGCTCGCCACTACTTTCGGTATCTCTACATTGATTTCTTTTCCTACAGGTACTGAGATGTTTCACTTCCCTGCGTTAGCCCCACTTACGTGGTATCTTTCTTGCGAAAGACGGGTTCCCCCATTCGGACATCTCCGGATCAAAGCTTATTTAGCAGCTCCCCGAAGCTTTTCGCAGCTTGTCGCGTCCTTCATCGCCTCCTAGTGCCAAGGCATCCCCCACATGCTCTTAGTAGCTTCTTTTTCGCCACTTCTCACTCCCCACTAGGGAGCTTTTAAGAGTATCCTTGCATTTGCTTCCACAAATCGATCTCGCTTGCGCGATAACGTTTGCTTCAGCCTAACATTATCAATTTTGCAGTTTGTTCTATTGAATTTTCAAAGAGCTTTGTTCTCTCAAAGCTGAACAACAGTAATGAACAGTGGTATTAACCTAGAAACTAGACTCCATCATCTAGTCATCCGAAAATAACTGACAACTTCAACGTCATGTCTCCTTAGAAAGGAGGTGATCCAGCCGCAGGTTCCCCTACGGCTACCTTGTTACGACTTCACCCCAATTACAGCCATAACCTTGGTAGCTTGCCTCCTTGCGGTTAGCTCAGCTGCTTCTGGTCATGACCACTTTCGTGGTGTGACGGGCGGTGTGTACAAGGCCCGGGAACGTATTCACCGCTGCTTGCTGATCAGCGATTACTAGCGATTCCAACTTCATGGAGTCGAGTTGCAGACTCCAATCCGAACTGAGGTAGGGTTTTACCGATTTGCTTAACTTCGCAGTCTTGCTCCGGTTTGTCCCAACCATTGTAGTACGTGTGTAGCCCTACCCGTAAGAGCCATGAGGACTTGACGTCATCCCCGCCTTCCTCCGGTTTAACACCGGCAGTCCCTCTAGAGTACCCAACTTAATGATGGTAACTAAAGGCAGGGGTTGCGCTCGTTATTGGACTTAACCAGACATCTTACAACACGAGCTGACGACAGCCATGCAGCACCTATCTCCGCGTCTCCGAAGAGAACATACCATCTCTGGCACTAGCACGGGATGTTAAGGGTAGGTAAGGTTCTGCGCGTTGCTTCGAATTAAACCACATACTCCACCGCTTGTGCGGGCCCCCGTCAATTTCTTTGAGTTTTAGCCTTGCGACCGTACTCCCCAGGCGGGATACTTAATGCGTTAGCTTCAGTACTCAGGGGGTTAATTCCCCAAACACCTAGTATCCATAGTTTACGGCGCGGACTACCAGGGTATCTAATCCTGTTTGCTCCCCGCGCTCTCGCGCCTCAGCGTCAATGTTCTGCCAGCCAGCCGCCTTCGCCTCCGATGTTCCTCCAGATATCTACGGATTTCACTCCTACACCTGGAATTCCACTAGCCTCTCAGACATTCAAGAAAAACAGTCACGACTGCACTTCCCAGGTTAAGCCCAGGGCTTTCACAATCGTCTTATCTTCCAGCCTACGCGCCCTTTACGCCCAGTCACTCCGAACAACGCTTGCACCTTCCGTATTACCGCAGCTGCTGGCACGGAATTAGCCAGTGCTTCTTATACTGGTACCGTCAGATATATTTGATATTAGCAAATATACCCTTCTTCCCAGTCGAAAGAGCTTTACAACCCAAAGGCCTTCTTCACTCACGCGGCGTTGCTGCATCAGGCTTTCGCCCATTGTGCAAGATTCCCCACTGCTGCCTCCCGTAGGAGTCTGGACCGTATCTCAGTTCCAGTGTGGCTGATCGTCCTCTCAGACCAGCTACCCATCGTAGCCTTGGTAGGCTTTTACCCTGCCAACTAGCTAATGGGAAATAGGCCACTCTTCAGGCGGAAGCTTATAAATAGAGGCCCCCTTTCATCTCTCGACCTTATACGGTATTAGCCACAGTTTCCCGTGGTTATCCCCTTCCCGAAGGTATGTTCCTATTCATTACTCACCCGTGCGCCACTCTACTCATCCCGAAGGACTTTCGCGTTCGACTTGCATGTGTTAAGCACGCCGCCAGCGTTCGTTCTGAGCCAGAATCAAACTCTAACGTTTAAATTCTCTTCTCACCAAATTGTCTGCAAATTAAAACTCACAAACTCATTAACGAGGTTTATTCGAAACTTATTCGTACACTTTACCACTCTCATTACTGCTATTCAGTTTTCAAAGAACTCTCGAAACAATCAAGTTGGGGTTTTTTTCTTTCCAGATTTCTTTCAGCTTTTAATCACCTTTCGGCTCTTTTTAGCTTTCCGTTCTCCAGCTTTTCAGCAACCCCTTCCCTCTCATCTCGTCGTCACAACCATCGTCGTGCGGATCTCTCTTATAGGTAACCTCCCCTTTTTCGTCAACCGCTTT
>JAGNWK010000041.1 GCA_017985985.1 Oligoflexales bacterium | reverse complement strand
GACTCGGGGAACGGGCACGACCGTGGGGACTCCGGAAACGAGCACGACCGGGGGGACTCCGGAAATGAGCACGACCGGGGGGACTCCGGAAATGAGCACGACCGGGGGGACTCCGGGAACCAACCCGGTTAAAACAGTGGTTCCACCTCTATACTACGCTCTAGGCTCAGTTGCAGTCATAGCTGGCTTCGTTTTAACTGGCTTTGCTGTTAAGGCGAAGTTTTCTAATAATATGAGAGTGGGTCCGGCAGTTGACTTCGATCCGATCGTGGCTCCTGTTGAAACCTTTCAAAGAGAAAGAGCAGCTGAAAACCTTGAAAGTAAAAAAATAGCTGAGAAAACTAAGAGCGACAAAACAAAGGGCATTTCTCGTTCTCTTGGTTTGGGCATCGCGGCTGGTGTTACCATAGCCATAGGTGGAGCTTTTATTGCAGGAGGAGTGGGGATTGATCGATTGGCCTTGACCTCAAACAACGAGGACATCTACACGGACGAGATGAGCGCCATCCAAGCAGCCCTGCAAGCTAATCGTCAGGCTAGACAGCGCAGCGCCTGCTTGAGCTGCCCCGTAGCTTACAAGCCCTCCCTGCTTTCCGTACTCTCTAACCCTAAACGATCTTTTTTTGTAGGTCAGGATGATGAGTTAAAAACCCGCGAACCGAGTCAAACAGCCGCCCAAGTTTATCTTCCAGGCTCTAAAATAAAGTTTGCTACGAAAGGTTCCAACTTCTCTTGTTTCATCGATCAGAGGGACGTTGTCACGTGCCTAGACGACAGTTTAAACCACACAATCAGAAGATTAGCAGTCCCGAAAAAGCTCACAGCCTACCGATTGGCCGCAGGAAAAAGCCATGTCTGTGCTATCAAAAAGAGCCGCGACAGCAGCGATCGAACTGTCACCTGCTGGGGGGACGAAAATGCCAAGGTCGTACCTACAAACCTAGGCTCAGTGCGAGCCATCAGCGCCTTCCAAGGACACAGCTGTGCCATAAAAGAAGATCTTTCCATCCAGTGTTGGGGAGGGGTACCCCCTTCAGAAGAAGAAGACCCTTTTACCTGTATGAATGATGATCAAAGCCAATGCAATCTTCCCGGACTACCAAACGGATTCAAGCCGGGGGTTGTGAGCACCATCCATGTTGGATCTAATAACCTTTGTATACTGGATATCAACGATCGAGCTCATTGCTGGGGCTGGCAGAAAGCAAACCCCGATGAAGCTGCCAAATGGCAAGCTTTGAAGCTCCTCCCCGATTTAGGGGCCCTGCGTTCTATCATAGTAACGGGCAAAGCTGCGTGTGGGATTAAAAAAGATAGAAATCAGGGACTATGTTGGGATTTAAAAGTTCCAAGCACCACTGTAGATTTGGGAGATCGTGTCCGAGACCTATCTATCGATGGGCTAAACATCGACTATCTCCAGGCCGATCAAATTCTTTCTAAATCTCTTCTTACTCATTCTCCTCACATCAACCTCATCACTGTAGCCCCAGGGTTTGTCTGTTTTATAGATTCAAATAAAAAGCTACAGTGCAAAAGAACAGATGCTGTGATTCCAAGAGATAGACGCAATGACTTCAATAGCAATGATCCGGAGGGTAATGGCTTCAACACAAGTTACATCCCAAACCTACCTACAGAGCTAGGAGACTCATCAAAATTACTGAAATCCATCGCTTGGGTGAGTGCTATAGTTATAGCGCCTGATAGTCTACCCCCATACTTTTACCCTGATGGTCAAGACCCGTTCCATTACCCAGGAGCTCTCCTCGCTGTGACGGAAGATCATCTCATCCGTTGCGTAACTACAGAACCTGCTGATAGATTTCAGTTACCGTCTCCCTACCTGCGCTGTGAACCAGCTGAACTCAATACAGGTTTTTCTAACTTTACTCCTATAAGCCCACTTATAAGCGCAGAAACCGCCTGTGTTTTGGGAACAAAAACGACCACAGGTGGCTCTATCACTCAGAGTTTGTACTGCTGGAGTATTGTAGATCCGAGGTGTGGACTAAGATTGGCGATGTTAGTGCCAGGTCTCGTAGGCCCACAGTTCGATCTCAGAGGTACTCAAATTTATTCCTGCAATCCTAAGTCATCGTTTACCGACTCGGTTCTTTCTGCTTCGGGACCGACCATCTCAAGGGATAGGCGGTCAATCGCACCTGATTCTTTTTACATTGTGCAAGCTGATGGCACTGTGGTTGAACATCAAATCATTTGGAGAGAACACGGTATATTTCGTGGTGGGACTGCACCCGATGTTACGGCATTTAATCCCGTTTCACATGCGAACTTCAAAGCAAAACAGGTGAGTGTAGGAACCTTTCACGTCTGTATCATCAAGCAGGACAACTCGGTCGCTTGCCGATTCAAGGAAGGACGCCAAGGGTCAGCAGACTTTGTAGACGTGCCAGAACTTGGCGAAGCTGTCAAACTTGTCAGCTTCGCCTTCGGAGGCTCTTTCACTGCAAAACCTAGAGGTGTGTTTGGCGTCGAAAGCGTAAATGGCTTCTGCTCCATTGATAAGGACAGTACCGTTGCCTGTGTGATCGAAGACATTAAAGAGGAAGACATTAAAGCGGAAGCAAGGTATGGGTCTCTCGTCACCACAAGTCCTCCTTCAGATTTAGGTCGAGTCAGAGATCTTGCGGGATCTTTAGTAAGTGGTGAAATCTGCGCTCTAAAGGAGTCCTATGACACCCAGTGCTGGACTCCAAGCTTCCCCTAGCCTCTGCACGCAAGCAGGCTTTACCTTCATCAGGAAAATATACTCATTTTAATTACCTTATCAGATCAAAATGAGTATATTTCCCCTTTTCTCTAAGCATCAAACAAATACCAATGGTTAAGGACCCCTCGACTTCGCTCCAACCTGTCTAAGTATTATGATTTCGTGATTGCGAGGAGCTGTAGGCGACGAAGCAATCTTGCTTTTACACGGAGATTGCTTCGCTTCTCTCGCAATGACGAGGCCTGCCATTTTCGTGATTGCGAGGAGCTGTAGGCGACGAAGCAATCTTGCCTTTACATGGAGATTGCTTTGCTTCTCTCGCAATGAAGAGGTTCTGCGATGAGTACTTTAGACAGGTTGGCTCGCAATGACGAGGTACAAGTTGGCTCAGGGTGACGTTCTCCATACCCCCGTCACCCCTTGCTACCCGATGAATGGGTTTCGAGTTAAAACAGAACAGACAAATAAAGGAATCTTTGCTTTTGTCTTTAGATATAGCTTCTTATATTAAAAGATAGCGATGATTGAAATCTTTAGATATAGCTTTGTCACCTTCAGTAAGAAGTTTCAAATACAGATTTAGAGCTTAAAAATGAATGTTAAACGCATAATTCTTCTTTTCCATATCCTCTTAAGCTCCAACGTGTTAGCTCGTTGGGCTAGTTTTGAGGAGGCATCTTCGACTTTTAAGTTGAATGCGATTTATGACATTGAGGAAAATGGTACTTATAATCTTACGAGTACAAACGAAATTTCCATAAATACTGAGTCTGCTCGCCAAAACTTTAGTTCCATCTATGTTTCTTACAATCCAGAGATGACGAAGATTCATCTCTTCGATGGTGAAGTGCAGCATAAAGAAGGCACGTTTAAATTTTTACCTGAATATATAAGCGACAAACCACTGGCTGACGATGGCAGTGGGTTTGACAATATTCATCGCATGATGGTCGCTCTACCTAAAGTGAATGTTGGCTCTGTTATTGTCTTACATACCAAAGAAGAAAACTACACCGTCGCTTTTCCGAAGTACTTCTCTTGGACATTTAACGCAAATGATCCAACCGTCAAAGATTCAAAAATTTTGTTTCGATCCAAGATACCGCTGAAAATAGGTACTAAGAATACAGAAGGATTGTTTGAAATCAAAGAGTCCAAAAGCGATCAGATCTACGTGATTGAAATCAAAGCCCTGCGATCCATCTACTTCAAATCTGTTGAAGAAGAACTAGGATCCTACCCCAGCAAACAGATCCCAGAGATTACGATCTCCTCCGCAGCCGACTATAGTGAGATCTATCAGGATTATGCAAAACAGTATGAAGAAAAAATAGGGCAGGCCATACCCGAAGAGTTTTCTGATATTTTAAAAAAAGCGAAGGAGAAAACTTTATTCACCGATCAAGTGAATTTTATTATGGCTGAACTTGCAGATAAGGTCGTTTACAGAGGGGATTGGAGAACGATTAAAGGCAAACTAGTTTTACGAGATCTGAAAGAGATTGCTCGAACCGGCTTTGGCGACTGCAAAGATTATGCAGGCCTTACGGTCGCTTTACTTCGTCAATTAGGGTATGCAAATACGCAGGTGGCCATTGTCAAACGTCGTTTGGGGCCGGTGATTTCTGCTCTACTGCCTATCTCTGAATTTGATCATGCGATTGTCCATGCCTCTGTCAATGGACAATCGTATTGGCTTGACCCTACGAACCCTACAGCCTTCTCCGGGGTACGGGAAGATATTTTAAATCGTCGTTCCGTGGTCTTGCATCCCCATAAAGTTTTTGCAGAAACGATTCCTCTACCAACTATAAATGACAATTCAGTTGTTCTACGCGAAGAAGTCACGCTGCTGTCGGGTAATCTGGTGCGTTTGAAGATGTCGGGTGAGTTGAATGGATTGGCATCCGTCGAATTTAGGGAGCGAAATTTTTATACTTCGAAAGAACAATTTCAATATGATCGATTGAAGAAGATGACAGGTGGTCATCACATTACGACCGTGCATCAGCAAGACTTACCCCTTGTGCAAGATCGAATGCCATCTTCTTATAAATGGTCTGCTGACCTGAACTATGAACATCCCATATTAAAGACTTCTCTGGGAGATGGCTTTCTGAGAGAAGGCACTTGGGCCCTTAAAAGAATCGATCCCGATACGTATGTCAACGGTGTATATTTTGGTGATCCTTTGGACCTTAAGAAAATTCTCGTGGTCAAGGCTAAACGCTTGCGGGGCAAGGACTCCAGTTGCTCAGCTCAGTCTCGCTGGGTAACGATGCAGAGGTCTATCAACTATCAAAAATCTTCTGTCACCATAGAAGATCACATTGTTCAAAAAGTTTATGCGATTACGAATGACGAATTGAAAAGCGCTGAGTTTAAAAATTTTCTCAAGGAATTGAGGGACTGCTATTGTGATTATGTAGTGGTTTACTAGCACTGCTAATTTGGAAGAATACTCAGAGGGACTCAGGCTGTGCTAGCCAGATTCCGTCACCTCGAGCCAAGCTATCTAAGTATTCATTGCAGAACCTCGTCATTGCGAGCGAAGCGAAGCAATCTCTGTGTAAAGGCAAGATTGCTTCGTCGCCTCCAGCTACCTCGCAATGACGAAATTGGAATACTTGGACAGGTTGGAGCGCAGATCAAGGGATCTTGGGAATCCCATATCTACTTCACTGGATTTTTTTTATCTTCCGATTTAGCAGCGGCCTTTTGAAGTTCGATCAGTTTTTCAGAGACTTTTTTAGCATCCAGGACGGGATCGACGTCGGTGTCGATAGACCTGATCTTGAGCTCAGGGTCTACGATGTAGGTGTATCTTTTAGCGATTTTTAGCAGCGGGTATTTTGCGTCGTACTGCTTTGAAACCGTAGCGTCGGGATCACTCAGGAGAGTAAAGTTGAGATTGTACTTCTTTTGAAAATCCTTGAGATCTTGGACTGAGTTTGTGCTGATCCCATAGACGACGGCGCCTTCTTTTTCAATCACCTTCAGAGAATCCCGAAAAGCACAGGCCTGTTTGGTGCAGCCTGGGGTGTCTGCTTTTGGGTAAAAGTAAAGCACAGTCCATTTTTTTTGAAGATTGGCTTCCAATGAAACGAGTTCTCCATCCTGATTTTTGAGGGAGAAGAGGGGAGCTTTGCTTCCAAGATCAATAGCCATAAGATGTCCTGTGTAAAAAAAGAAGAGAGTAAATATGTATAGGCAGCTAGAGCGCATGGCTGATCCTCGCCAGTTATAGTTAAACAAAGGCTTGTTCAATATCCAGAAGCCCCCTCTTGATAGCGATCCCTGCAGCATAGCCATGAAGAGCTCCTGATGAAGATAAGACACGATGACAGGGTATGATGATGCAGATTGTGTTTCGGCTATTAGCGCCAGCGACCGCACGAGAACAGTTGCTGCCAAGCCCGAGAGATTGAGCCTGTTGGGAGTAGCTTATCGTCTGTCCATATGGGATTTGCAGCAAACCTTCCCAGGTCTTTCTTTGGAACTCAGTCCCGGCTGAGAGGTCCAGGGGTATGGAAAAGGTCTTCCTTTTCCCAGCAAAGTATTCCTTGAGTTGATTCTCACTCCTACTCAGAAGGGGATGATCATGCTCGATAGTTTTCTTAGAGCTAGAAGGGAGTCGGTCTGCCCTGTGACTTTCAAAAAAGCAAGCTTTCAAACCCTTCTCCGTCGCTATCAGCGTTAGGGGGCCTAGGGGCGAGGAGATGGTTTTTGAAAACTCGGTGACATCCAAGGGGCTCAGCTCTGATCTTTTGAGGGCCTTCTGCATAGCCTAAGCTTTCGATGCCTGGGTGAGGCTTTGTTCTAGTATTCTTTTTTGTTCCAACTGATGTGCTTTTCCTGAACCTTCGGCTGTAGAACCAGAGTTCTTACGGCCCACATAGCTGATGAGCATCTTGGGCCCTAGAATCTCTTGTAGCCGTGGTCGGATGAAGTTCCATGGTCCCATGTTGGTGGGCTCTTCTTGAACCCAGAGCACTTCTTGTAGTTTGGTATAGGGCTTTAGCAGAGCAAGCAGCTTTTCCTTCGGGAAGGGGTAGAGCTGTTCACAGCGTAAAAGAGGCACTTTGGAGAAGTTCTTCTCGGCCTCCCTGGCGGCTGCTAGTTCATAGTAGATCTTCCCGGTACAAAGTATGAGTTTTTTAACTTTGGATCTGTCTGTGACTAGCTCGTCATCAAGCAGCTCATCGAAGCGACCTTTGGTAAACTGGTCGATGTTCGAGACGACCTTTGGGTGTCGCAGGAGACTTTTGGGTGTCATAAGGACGAGTGGCTTGCGGAAGTCTCGTAGCATCTGTCTTCTCAGCAGATGGAAGAGCTGCGCAGGGGTACTGACGTTACAGACCTGAATATTGAGATTTCCACTGCACTGCAGGAAGCGCTCCGGTCTTGCACTCGAATGCTCGGGGCCCATGCCTTCATAACCATGCGGTAGCATCAGGACAAGGCCGCTTGTTTGGTTCCACTTAGCTTCTGAGGCTACGAGAAATTGATCCAAAATAATCTGGGCACCATTCACAAAGTCACCAAATTGCGCTTCCCAGAGGACAAGACTGCGTGGCATGCCAAGCGAATATCCGAACTCAAAACCCAAGCAACCTAACTCAGACAGGGGGCTGTTGATAATGCTCACTGGCCCAGGTCCGACGGACTTAAGGAGCTCGTGGGCTTCCCCAGTTTTGTAGTCAAACATAACAGCATGACGGCTACTGAACGTGCCCCGTTTGCAGTCCTGGCCAGAGAGCCGGACAGAGTAGCCTTCTGCCGACAGAGAAGCAAAGGCTAGAATCTCGGCAAAACCCCAGTCGACCGCTCCATTTTTCTCCAGCATTTGTGAGCGAGACTCAAGCAGCCTCTTCATCTTGGGATGCACGGTGAAGGAGGGGCTCTCCGGTATTTTCAGTATCGTTTGTGCTAGTGTTTTTAAGCTTTTTTCAGAGACCTGTGTTTTTACCGACTGCATGACTTCATCACGCCCGACTTTGCGGCTGCGGAGTACCTTCTCAAATTCGGGGGGCATTTTTTCTTCGCCCTTGTACTTGACGGTTTCTTCGCTATGGATGGTTTCGTAGGCTGCTTGCAGTCGGTCTTTAGCTGCTTTGAGGAGACCTGTGACTTCTTGCTCAGTGTAGAGGCCTTCTCTTGCGAGTTGTTCTCCGTAGAGTTTGAAGACGGTCGGATGGGCCGCTATCTTCTGATACATAGTCGGCTGTGTGAAGCTCGGTTCATCGGTCTCGTTGTGTCCATGACGTCGGTAGCCGACTAAATCGACCACTATGTCGCGGTGAAATTTCTGTCTATACATCACAGCGAGCTGGGCGACCCAGGCCACAGCCTCGGGGTTGTCGGCGTTGACGTGCAGGACGGGAGCTCGGATGATTTTGCTGATGTCGGAGCTGTAGGTGCAGGAGCGACTATCTTTCGGCTCCGTCGTAAAACCGATTTGGTTATTGGTGATGATGTGGATGGTTCCACCTGTTTTATAGTGCTCGAGTTGGGAGAGATTCAGGGTTTCTGCGACTATACCCTGACCTATAAAGGAAGCATCCCCGTGGAGGAGCACAGGTAGAGCAGAGTCCCAATCACCTAAGACTTCCTGCCTTGAACGCGTAAAACCTTCTAGCACAGGATTGATGGCTTCGAGATGACTGGGGTTGGGAGCAAGATAGACTCGGACTTTTTGTCCGGAGAAAGTACTTACCTCCCCAGCGTGTCCGAGATGATATTTTACGTCGCCGTCGATATCGAAGGCGTTGAATTCGCTACCTTCAAATTGCAGGAGCATTCGTTCGTAAGGCTTACCCATAATATTGACGAGGATGTTGAGACGTCCTCGATGGGCCATGCCAAAGCAGAGCTCTTGCACCCCAGCTTGTCTAGCGTCGTTGAGCACGATATCGAGAAGGGGGATGACAGATTCAACCCCCTCTCCAGAGAAGCGCTTCTGGCCGAGATATCGGGCTTGTAAAAAAGTTTCGAAGCCTTCAGCCTCAGCTAGTTTTTGCAAGATATGCTTTTTAAGTTCTGCACTGAATGGGGGCTTGTTCTGGCAGGATTCCATTTTTTCCTGAAGCCAGAGCACAGCATCGATGTCATTCATTTCGCGGAAGTCAGCCCCGATGTGCCCACAGTAGGTTTGTGTGAGCTTGTCGACGATTTCAGCAAAAGTCATTTCATGCCCAGCTCCAAAGTTGGAGGGGTGAAATTTCTGTTCCGAATGAACGTCGACCAGACCGTGAAAGTCCGGTTTCATATTGTCTGGTATCGGATTTTTTTCGGAGAGCGGGCTGAGATGGGCAGCCAGATGCCCAAGTCGACGATAGGCGTTGATAAAAGCCTCGACTTTGGCGCTGTCTCTTAGATCTTTATCGACAAGAACGGGGTCCGAGTCCCAACCTTTATTCGAAGGTTTAGATCCCAGGCCTGAGGGGCTGATGCCAACAGTGGCCAGGGCAAACTCATACCCGTCAAAGAACTTTCGCCAAGACTCTTCGACATCTTGGGGATTGTTCTTATATTGCTCGTACAGACCCTCAATGTATCCCGCATGTGTAGCTGTGGCAAAAGTGCTCCGGA
Organism: Oligoflexales bacterium; assembly: GCA_017985985.1. GTDB lineage: Bacteria > Bdellovibrionota_B > Oligoflexia > Oligoflexales > Bog-1112 > JAGNWK01. The sequence goes on along the minus strand of JAGNWK010000041.1, from coordinate 16,353 downwards.
AAGTCATATTCTAACTCCACTTAAGAATGGATAGCTCTCTTTTCAAGGTCTAGGGAGGCTTCTTTAACGGCCTCACATAGGGTTGGGTGTGCATGGACAGAACGAGCGAGGTCTTCACCGCTAGCTCCGAACTCAAAAGCAATGACGGCTTCCCCGATCACTTCGGAAGCAGAGGGACCAAGAATGTGAACACCGAGCAGGCGATCTGTCTTGGCATCGGAGAGTATTTTGACAAATCCGTCTGTTGTTCCCATCGCTTTTGCTCGAGCGTTAGCCTTGAAGTTGAAGGAGCCTTTTTTATAGCTTATTCCCGCCTCTAAGCATGCGCCTTCCGTCAGACCCACTGAGGCAATTTCAGGGTAGGTGTAGACAACACTCGGTATGGCTTGATAATTGACGTGACCAGCCTTACCGGCAAGCATTTCAGCAAGGGCGATGCCTTCTTCTTCAGCTTTATGGGCCAGCATAGGGCCAGGGATCATGTCGCCGATAGCGTAAACAGAGTTGAGGGAAGTCTTGAAGTGTTTGTCGACAACGAGAGCTCCAGACTTGGTTTTTTCTAATTTAAATTTCTCAAGGCCAAGTCCGTTCACGTAAGGGCGTCGACCGACAGCGATGAGAATTTTATCGCCTTCTAACGTGAGGGTTTCACCATTTTCTTTCGCACAGACGACCATTCCTTTTGAGCTGTTTTTTTCAGCTTGGATAGTTTTGACCATGCTTTTGAGGTGAAACTGCAAGCCTTGCTTTGTCAGAATTTTTTGCATAGCCGTGGAGACCTCTGCATCCATGGTAGCCAGGATGCGATCGAGTGCTTCCACAACTGTAACTTTGGCCCCCAGTCTGTTCCACACGCTCCCGAGTTCAAGACCTATGACACCACCGCCTATGACAATGAGGTGCTCTGGGACTTTTTCAAAGTGAAGAGCGTCGGTCGAGTTGACGATGACTTGCTGGTCGAAAGGGGCAAAGGGCAGGGCCGTGGGTTCACTGCCGGTGGCTAGGACGATGTGCTTGGCTCCATAATAGGAGCTTCCCTCTTTTTCGTTTTGAAGAAGGATCAGTCCCTCTTCTTCAAGACTAGCTGTACCCTTGAGCCAGGTGATTTTATTCTTTCGAAAGAGGAATTCGACACCAGCTGTGATCCCTTTTACGACGCCATCTTTACGAGCTAGCAGTTTTGCAAGCTGTAGCTTCACCTGAGAGACTTCTACCCCATGCTCGGCGAGTTCAGACTGCGTCATATGGTAGAGGTGGCTTGATTCGAGTAGGGCTTTACTGGGTATGCAGCCAACATTGAGGCAGGTCCCCCCGAGGGTGGATCTTTTTTCAACACAGGCTACTTTAAGGCCCAGCTGCGCAGCTCGAATGGCGCAGACATAACCACCGGGTCCAGCTCCAATGACGATAAGATCGAACTGAGCCGTTACGTTTTTAGAGCTGTCTTTTGTATGAGCAGTGCTGGGCATGGTTATACTCCTAAGAGCATGCGGCTAGGGTCTTCAACGCATTCCTTCACTTTAATGAGGAAACCGACAGCTTCTTTGCCATCTATGATGCGATGATCATAGGAGAGAGCGACATACATCATAGGTCGGGCTTCGATCTTGCCATCAGGGAGCACGATCGGCCTCATTTGGGTCTTGTGCATCCCGAGGATCCCACTTTGTGGCGGATTCAGTATCGGTGTGGAAAGGAGAGATCCGAAGACTCCCCCGTTGGAGACAGTGAAAGTCCCTCCACTGAGGTCGTCGATGCTGATTTTATTGTTGCGTGCTTTTTCGGCGTAAAAAGCGATAGCTCGTTCGATGTCTAAGAGCGACATCCTTTCGACGTTTCTGAGTACAGGAACAATGAGGCCTTTGTCTGTTGACACAGCCACCCCGATGTCAGAGTAGTTGTGGTAAACCAGTTCGTCCCCTTCGATGAAGGCGTTGACGTCTGGAAAGCTAGCCAGGGCTTCGATGCTTGCACGGAGGAAGAAACTCATAAAGCCAAGTCTGAGGCCATGCTTCTTTTCAAAGGCATCTTTGTACTTAGCTCTCAACTCCGTTACGGCGGTCATGTCGATTTCATTGAAAGTTGTGAGAATAGCGGCTGTGTTTTGAGATTGTTTAAGACGCTCAGCGATTCTTCGTCGCAGGATAGACATAGGTTTACGTACGGTCGAGCGCAGATCTGTTTGCGGAACTGTCTGCACAGCTGAGTGGGGACTTGTTTTTTCAGTCGTTTTGACAGGAGTCCCTGCTTGAGGGGGAGTCTGTTCAATGATGTCTCCCTTTGTAACTCGACCACCTCGACCGCTTCCTTGAACGAGAGATAAGTCTAGGTTCATCTCGGACTTCATTCTCTGCACAGCAGGGCCGGGTTCGAGGGGGACGTCTTTTTTAAGGGTAGCGACTGCCCCCACCTTTTCATTCTTTGGCTTTGCCTCAGAGACTGGAGCGGCCCCAGCTTTTTTTTCAGCTGCTGTATCGATCTGTGCGATAACCGTGCCGACTTTGACAACCTTTCCTTCGGGGACCAGGGTCTTGAATAGACCTGCCGAAGCAGCCACGACTTCTACGGTCGCTTTATCGGTTTCAAGTTCGCAGAGGACTTCATCGCGCTCTACCCAAGCTTCAGAGGACTTTTTCCAGGAATGAATCATCGCTTCTTGAATGGATTCGCCGACAGCTGGGACCTTAACATCGATTAGCATGGTGTCCTTTCTCTGATTTTGTCGTTCTCTTGGCACGGCTGTGTTTAGCAAGGAGGGGCTAGGGGAGACTTTTAGTCTTCTTAGGGGCGCTAGCTCCCCAAAGAAGAGTACCCTCTAGGTCTAAGTCTCCCTTAAAGTACGGTCAATTCGAGTTGTTTGTCACCTTGGCTTAGGTCCACACCTTTGCCCTTTTGACTTTTTTCTTCGAATTTTGGTTTTTTCTTGTGGAGTTCTTCAACGATGCTAGGAGCTGTTTTGATTTCTTCCTCGGGGTTTAATTTCATCGAGGAGCGGCCATTGAATTTTGCGCCTTCCATAACAGAGAGAGCAGGGGTGATGATATCTCCCTCAAAAACTCCGCCGTCTGCGAGCTCGACTCTCTCCTTGGCTTCTAGTCGGCCCTGAACTCGGCCTTGGACAATCACTTCATCTGCGAAGATGTTGGCTGATATGAAGGCTTCAGGCTCTATGATCAAGACACCTTCCGAGACGACTTCCCCCTCGATGCGGCCTCCTATGCGACTCGTTCCTCGGCAGTAGAGCTTTCCACTAAAATGGCAGCTAGGAGTCAGAATGGTAATCCCAACCTCTTGTTGGCTGATACTCAAATGGCCTTTTTTCTTTCGGAGCTCTTGAGAGCTTTTATTCTTTCCGAAGAGCATTTTTTTTCCTCTGGAAGAAAACTTTGTTAGAATGGTCCTAGTCCTAGGGCTTCTTATATATGGGAGACTCTTTGCTAGAATGACCGCCTCAACACGTTCACTATTATATCATAAGCCCCCTCGAAAACCTGCCTATGTGTCTTGGTATGTTTCTCTTTCTACAAAGGAATTTGCCTGGATTTATTCAGATGTTTGGGAAACAGCGCAGCTTGAATATTTTTTTCAACAGCGAGAAACATCCTCTCCGAATTTGTCCAAAACTTACCACTCTTATCCCCACAGAGAAAGCAGGAAAGACAGGTCATGCGAGGGTAAGTCAGAGCGCTTTCTTTATGGACCCAGTGCGTGGGTTCTGTCTGTTTCAAAAAATCGCAGCACGGAGAGAAGGGATTGGTCCCTAGAGGCCTGGGCAGAAGTGTCCCGGCTGAGTTCTGGCACCTTCATAAAGCACCTTCTTTCTTTTTCCTGGCCTAAGTTGGATCTAGCTAAGGAGGACGGAAGAGGAACTGATAGAAGGGACAGTCGGCTGTCCCTTCTGATCTCGGGGCTGTTTATAAGCACAGACAGCGATGTTCTTGTCATTTGCCCTTCGTGTCCTCAAGACGAGCTCTTATTTCAATCCTTGCAGTGCGGCGAGCTTAGAGACATCCATCTCGTCATGGATCCAGCTAGCATAAGCTCGCCAGACAGGCAGTCGTTTTCCAGCAAGCGTGTCTTCTATCTATGGAAGGACCATTGGTGGAAAAGTGTATGCGGCCAAAAAGACAAGGAAACGCTCCAGTATTTGTCTTTGGCTCAAAAGAGAAGAAAAAAAACTTGCTCATGTTGTAAATAAACGTATCGTTTCAGGTTTAAGTTTGGTGTTTAGTGTTGGATATTCTCATGAACTATGACTCAAATTGGGAAGGATAAAAAAATGGCTGAACATACAGTGCATATTACGGATACAGATTTTGAAGAGAAGGTTTTGCGATCCGCTCAGCCGGTGCTGGTCGACTTCTGGGCTCCCTGGTGCGGCCCTTGTGTTGGTATAGCTCCAACATTGGAAGACTTAGCCTCCGAGTTCAAGGGGAAGGCTTCTATCTGTAAGATGAATGTTGATGAGAATGCCAATACCCCAGCTGTTTATGGTGTAAGAAGTATCCCCTTTTTGGTGCTGTTTAAGGGTGGAAAGGTTGTTGATACGATAGTGGGAGCTGTTCCTAGAGCTAAGATCAAGGATATGCTCGACAAGGCTACCGCAGCAGTCTAACGATGTCATTCTTCTGTAGATATATGTACGCGGCTTGAATACGAGTCCTAAGCGTACTGTTCTCATTCAGTTTATTCCCAAAAATCAAGTCCCCCTGAAGATCTCGCTGGCCATCACATCCAAAGTCCATTAAAACGGCTGTCCTTCTGAAGGGCAATTATTTTTTACTAAATGTTAGGATTTTGAGATGTCTTGGGTGTTTTCAATTAAGAAGATGGTCAACTTGCCTCGGTGCTCTTTGTTTCTAAGCATAGGAATTTTCTTCTCGCTCGTAGTCTCTAGAGCAGAAGCTGGGAGTTCTACATCAACCCTGAAGCAACAGTTTGATGCCTCGGAGAGGGACCTGGATGAAATCGACCGTGATCACCGACAAAAGACTCAAGAAGACTTAGAGAGAGAAGAGGATCTTCATAGGGCCTGGAGAGGCAAGCAATTTGAAGCTTTGCAGTCGTGGAATAATCCCCACATGCTATGGCCCCAGGATCAGGTGTTAGTGAATATTTTTTATGAGCGGGTACTTTTCGTCCTCGCACTAGAGACTGGCTTGAAGAGGTTGTGGAGGAAGGTCCATTGGATCCTGCCGGCTATGGTGAGGAATATAGAATTATTGGTGGACAGGGGGATCCTCGACAACAGTTATAACGAATTAGTAAAGGACAAAAGAGAAGCTGAAGCTATCTGTGTTGACATCAGTGAGCGATTAGTCGATTTGCAAGAGATCTTATTGAGGATGGAAGTTCTAGGAACCGGAGTTTTTGGTCCTCATTTTACTATACGGCAGTGGGAGTATAAAAAATCTTCAGTTTCTAGAGAGGCTAGAGCGATAAAGGATGTCAGAGAGCAGCATGCGCAAGCTTTGAGGTTTGCATTTGAGAGTGCTGTTCCCTTGGATAAGAATCCTCATTTCGAAAGTGCTAAAGCGCTCGAAGAAGAAGCTCAGAGGATTATATGCTACGGAGGGTATGCAGGCCCTGTGGATTATACCCAAAATAAAATACGGACATTATTCTTTCTTAAATCCAGAGTAGAGCGTGCTTTTTCTTACGTTAGACCTTTATCAGAGCGACAAGCGCGGCGGGCTGTTATCAGGTAAACTGCGCTGCTCGCTCCTCAATGCCTTGATATGGTTCCTAGGCCCATAACATTATTTGAAATTGTTTTGCAAATCCCATCCAAAGGGAGATGGCTGAGATTTTTCGGTGAAAATGGGTTCTGTAACTCCGCTCCGATCTCATCAAGAGAAAATAGAGGATAAGATGCTAATGCTACAACCAGAGGAGTTAACCAAGCAATTCGGTCAACTAAAGCAAAGGGTAGAAGAAGTAGAAAAAGAAGTATGAACCGTCTTGTTTTGATTGCCAGAACTAAGGGCATGGGCGTATTGCGGATACGCTCACAGGCGCCAACGGCATCCATGAGTTGAGATCGTTCAGTTTCGGCCCGGAGGAATGCGCATGAATCCATACCTTGCTTTTTCAGTAAATGAAGAAACGAGATAATTTTCAAGGCCACATACATAGGCATGTTCTCAGACTCTCGAATTTTCGAAGCCTCTTCCTCTCCGACAAGTTCACTAGCCTCTTTTAAACTTCGTTCATTGCGTAAAGACTCACGTATGACATGAGGCCAAGCTGCAATCCATTTGATGAGTAACAATTTGTTTTCATCTTTTTGATCAGAGTATCCATAGCTCACCAAAGCTAGATTGCGACTTTGATTTACGATTAAGCCCCAAATCTTTCGGGCTTCCCACCAACGCTCGTGTCCGGCATTCACACGCAAAACAAGAATCAAAGCTAGGACGGCGCCTGAGTATTCAAAAGGAGTAATAGACAAAGAGAACCCAGGGAACAAAGTCTCCAAGTAGTAAATCGCTAGCGAATACAAAGCAGCAAAAATAACGCGTGGCAGAACGCTGGGAGTGATCGAGCCCTGCCATGTGAGAGCTGTTCCCAGAAATGATTTTGACTCAGGCATATTTACGTACTTATTTTCCTTCGGTAAGTCCAGAGTCTCCTTCCCGTCTACGTTGATGATCTTTGGTCGTTTAGAAAAAAAATCAACGAGGCCTTGGTTAAATGGCAAATCTTGAAGCATCGTTTTTGTTCTCCTGGAGCGTGCCCAAGCCAAATTTCACGGAAGGAAGGGCATCGTGATTAGCCTTGTCATGGGAGTAGATTGTTCATAGATTTATTCCTTCTTTTAATTTGATCATCATTGATGCCTTCGTCAACAGTTGTGTCAACTCAAGTATCGTGCAAGGTTTTAATTTGTTAGAATAGATAAATTCACGCGAGAAGACGGATTGTTGCTCTCCATTTATAACTTTGTGAGGGGCACGGTCACGTAGGAGTTATTTGTGAAGTCTCCAGTGATGTCTACAGTGGCCTTCAGGGATGGAGCATCGGTCAGGGTTATTTTGTAACGAATCTGCTCCTTCGAATAGGAGTCAAATTTGAGAGTGATTTCTTGCTCAGCCGTGGAATCTTTTAAATAAAAAGTATGGGAGAAGTTGTCGCGATAAGTGTTGCTTCCACCATCTACCTCGATCATAATTCCCACGATATTGACCAGGGCACTTCCATCCGTGAATCGGGTTAATTGCACGTTGGCAATTTTCGCTGTCGTTGTTGCAGATTCAAGCGAGATGCTAGCGATGGTGTTGAGATCATCTGTAGAAAATGACCAAATTTCTTTGAGTGAATTGCTTGAGCTACTCAGGTCTACGACTGTCCAAGCGTTATTTTTACAGGCATAGAATTTTTTTTCACTTTCGACATAACCCAAGGACCCCTTCTCACTGTCATTACAGGTAGGGAGTTCACTGCTTGTGTCGACCAGGAAAGATTGCTTTCGACTTCCGATTTGGGCTGCATCAGAGGAACTGCTGCTGTCTTTTGCTCCACAGGATGCAATAGCTATAGTGAGAAGAACAGCTGAAAAATGCCTAGCTGAATACATAGATCAATCTCCTAGCCTAGGTGATAGGGTCGGAGAGCTCATCGGCTTAAGATTAAAAAAATTGAGTTACTTGTGCAGGTCTGTTCTATAGAGCGAGGTAGGCGCGAGATCGTTCCAAGAAACGACTTTCTTCCTCCAAGTCGAGTTCAAAAGGGTTGAGTCTTTGCTTGTACAAGCACTGGAGTTCTTTGGTGTACCGATCTTCTTGCTTATAGAGAAAAGAAACGAGTCGACCCTCCCAGTATAAGCCTAAGTTGATGTCGTTCATGACAAAGAAACTGTAAAGATAATTGAGAAGGATGTCGGCTCCTGGAAGGGGGATTTTTATGAACTGAAGGATAGTAAAGGCTTCTTTGGCAATGGTACGTTTTAGGCGTATGAGTTCGGGGTTCTGGTAGTTAATAGCTACAAGGGGTCTTTTTTTAATTTGAGATCGACTCGCCATAGCAAGGAGAGAGTTTACATCTTCGCTTGTCGAGTCTTTGCTAAATGAAAAAAACGGGGAAAGAGGTCTCAGAAAATGATTTTGTTTTACAGCCCAAGCTTTGTTTTTTTCTACCATACTCAGTTCATCCGATGTCTGCTGATGAAAGGAGGCTTTGTCTCTAGGATTAAAAATTCTTTGTAGGATTCCTGACTCGTGACTCAGGATGTAGGCTCCCCCTCGTTCTCTTTCTTCTGGTGACAAAAAGCTGAAAGGAGATTTCATCCCGAGTTCCGCTTCAACGAGGTATTCATAAGCTCGTGCTCGATGGAAGGAAATCTGCTGCTGATATAGTTGCATCCAACGGCCGATCCCATATCCCAGAACAGCCGAAACAACTGAGGGTGCTAAAGATATCAGTTGGGAGAGTGCTTGCGTGCTCAAGGTTTGTAATAAGGCATTGCCAAAAGTACTTTGATAATGGATAAAGTCGATAATTTTTCGAGGTCGATCATTTCCGCTACTCTTCTTTTCTTTATAGATGAGCTTGTAAGTGTTGTTTTCCTGACGTTGATAAGTCAGTTCATCTAGTAGGGAAGAGCAATCTGTATCGAGCAGTCGATTGAGCCTTTCTTGTAAGGTGGCAAGACTTTTCTTGAATTCTTCAAGCTCTCTTTTTGTAGTAAAAACTTTCTCGAAATCGATGTCAGAGAGTGCGAATCCTTCATAAGGATCAGATTTTGTTTTCACATGCTGTTCTGTTAGGGGGATTTTTTCCCACCATTTGTCGGGAAATAATGAGGATGTAGTCAGGTCATATTTCCTATCGATAGTATCGAGAATGGTCTCTATTTTTGTATAATCTTCTTGAACAAACATACCATCGTTTTCATTGGCAATAAAATCAGTCTGCTTCTGCTCATGTATATGTCTGCGAATGACTCTTACAAGTTCTCGCAGATTGAAATCGCCGTGACCTATAGTTCCGAGAATGGAGCGAACGATGAATTCTTCTGAGCGCGTGTTTTGATAAGTTAAGTCATACATGGCTAGTAGTTTTCCTGCTCTATCATACCCAGCCGCATAATGTTTGCCCGCATTTTGCCATCGTTTTATATCAGAAAAATGGACGTAGCCCTCTTCACCCAGGGAGTCTTTTTGAAAGAGTGTGTTGTCATTTCTAGATTCGATTTTGTGTAAAAGGCTCTGGATATTTTCAGTAAGTTCTTTGTCTGACAAAGAGTCCGATGAGTAGTCTGATGGACTTTCAGATCGAAGTTCACCAGCGGTTATAAAGGAAAAGATAAGAAAAACTGTCGCCGCAATCCCAGACGCTAAGCATTTCATGGTTATATCTCCTAAGTGTTTGATATTACTCTTGCTTATCTCTGTGGGGAAGGGAAGGGAAATAAGAGGCTAGCTCCTCTGACTCACAGGAGGAGGCATGCGCTATGACGGCCTAGGCCCCGTCACCGCACTCGTTAAAACCCCGTCACCCCGAGCCAACCTGTCTAAGTATTCACAGCTGGCCTCGTCATTGCGAGCGAAGCGAAGCAATCTCCGTGTAAAGGCAAGACTGCTTCGTCGCCTACGGCTCCTCGCAATGACGAAATCGCAATACTTAGACAGGTTGGAACCCATTCGACTTCGCTCAGGGCAGGCTCCGTAGAGAGGTGTTGAGTTAAAATAGAGCAGAAGATGAAGGAATTCTGTCTAACCGAATGACACAGGGTGATCTCCGTCATTCGTGGGGGACAGTTAACGGCAGCATTTACTTTTTTGCTCAAGGGAATCTGCAAGATGGGTTTGAGGGTTTTTGTTGACCAAGTTGGAGAGTAGACTTGGTGGTAAGTTCTGCTTTTTCATCTTCCAGTTCTCTACGAGCTCGGCGAGAGATTTTTTAGAAAGTTCTTTGCGAATAATGCTGTAAACATCGTTCCATGCTTCGACAGAGATGCAGCGAGCCTCCCAATCGCAACCTTCATACTCCAGGCATTTTACGGGATGCATGTTGTCTTCAGCTGCCAATAAAATCTCCCAGAGGCTAATCTCCGAGGGAGCTTTTTTAAGTTGAACTCCTCCTGCTCTTCCTCGAGTGCTTTTTATGAGCTGGGCTTGTTTAAATTTAGCGAGGATTTGATCCATATAGTCGAGGGGAATATTTTGTCTGCCGGCAATAGAATGTCTCTGCTGCAGACCCTGTTCAAAGGTGTCTGCTAAATCCATCATGACTTTAAGGCCGTATCGACTTTTTGATGTGAAGTTCACTTGCTAACCTTTTGCCATGAAGAGACAGAGGAAGATATACGCTGCTCATCCGATGTTCGACTATCAGATAGCAACAACTTCGATGCTCTCATCGTGAAGTTCATCTCTTACGATCCCTTTGATGGCCTCGAGAGTGCCTGACATGGAACTAGGGCAACCGCCACAGGCACCCATGTATCGTAGGGTAAGGATTTTATCACTGAACTCTATCAGTTCGATATCCCCCCCATCAAATTGTAAGCTCGGTCGTATCATTTCATCGAGAATCTGGTCGATTTTTTCGAGCTCTTCTGTCCAGTTAGGGCTCCCCCTCCCTTTCTTTTCTCCTGCTTTTTGTTTTGAAAAATCCTCGAAATAAATATCGTGCAGATCGATGTGCTTTGCTACGGTCTCTTGGATTTTGGCATCGAGGCTCATCCAGTCTTGTGATCCATCCTGGGTCAGTGTGAGGACATTTTCAAAAAAATGAATCTGACTTACACCGTGAATGTGAAGAAGAGCTACTCCTAGGGGAACGTGTGCACAGTCGTCTTCTGTTTTATAGCTGACCTTGCCGTGGGCCTTGAGTTCTTTATTGAGCACATACTTGCGTGCATTAGGATTAGGTGTCCCTTGGATGCGAAACTGTAGCATGATCGGTTCCCTATGTTTCTGTCGTCACGTGTTTATGGGCGTGAAGCGCACCACTCATAGTGTGCCAGGCTAGGATTGCGCACTTCACTCGGGATGGGTACTTGCAAACCCCTGCAAAAATTTTTAGAGAGCCTAGGGAATGCTTGTCTTGCTCCGGGTTGATTTCTCCCTTCAGCATAGCTTGGAATTCTTGAAATAGGTTTTGAGCAAAAATTGTGTCCTTGCCCTTAATCGCTGCTGTCATCATGGAGGCCGAAGCTTTGCTGATAGCACAGCCATTGCCATGGAAGGTCAGGTCCTCGATGAGCCCCGACGAACTGACATTGAGGTAGATCCAGAGGTGGTCCCCACAGAGAGGGTTGTAACCTTCTGCTTCGTGGGAAGCAGGACTCAGTTTTTTGAAATTCCGAGGGTTACGATTGTGCTCCAGAATCACCTGCTGGTAGAGGTTTAGCTGGGTTTCGTTGTTCATAGCGGGCCTACTTGTTCTTCTACTTTTTTTGTAATAAGAAGTCTCATCTCATCATCAGGAAAGCGCGACAAGGTGTCTTGAATAAAAGCATGGGACAGCATGGAGATGGCTTTTTCTTGTGAGATTCCGCGACTTCTTAGATAATGAATCTCCTCTTCTCGGAGCTGACCAACGGTCGAGCCATGTGAGCACTTGACATCATCGGAGTCGATTTCGAGTTGTGGAGAACTGCCCACTACCCCAGCTTTGTGAAGGAGTAAATTTTTATTCAGCTGATGGGCTTTAATTTTCTTAATCTGATCTCTGACTTGGATTTTGCCTTGGAAGTAGCACTGTCCCCCGTCACCTGCCATCGTCTTAAAAAGCTGCTCACTCTGGGTATGAGAAGCTGCATGTTCTATGTGAAAATGGAAGACATGTTTTTGGCTTTGATCTTCATCTGTGGACGTCTTCTTTGGGTCAGAGTGAGCGATTCCTTGCAGAGAGCTTTCGGCCCCTTCCCCAGCTAACTTGATATGGATACTTTCTCGACTGCTCGTTGCCCCTAAACAAGCGTGGAAGCCATGGAAGGTCGACTCGGAAGCCTGTTCAACTTTCAGTTCAGAAATATATAAAGAGGAGGGGTGTTCATTTTGAACTCTGGCCCAGTGGCACTGAGCCAGAGGACTTAGTTTTATTTGCGACAAAGCGCTTGTAAAGTAAGGAGATAGGCCTACTTGATCTTTATTTTTTATCTGCTCTTTGCTCTTGATCTTCTGAGGGGGGAGCATCTCATAGTGCTCAGAGATTCTTAGTGAAGATCCCTCGTCCAAAAGATAGATATTACGAGGAAAAAAGGCCCTGTTTTTTGCGGTAGATAAGTTTGAGTCTGAGCTGAGGTAGAGAATCTTAACGATTTTTGAAAAGGTCTGTTGGGGTCCCATATAAGCAAAGACACCCTCTCGCAGGAAGCTGTCATTGAGTCTTGTAAAGGCATGCCCTTTCGAAGTCTCTTGACCTTCTTCAAGGAAAGATTTCAATTTGTGCTGGTAGCCTTGCAGAGCATGGGATAGGGGACCAATGAACATGCTTTCTGTTTCTACAATAGGGGAAGACAGTTCTTGGTAAAAATAACCATCTAGGAACACAAGGGTGTGCTCGTTCCCAGAGAGGCTTAGTTGGGGTAGTTCTTTTTTCAGCGAAAACTCTGCAGCTGCAAAGGACATGTTCTTGAGTTGGCTGAGGGAGGTCTGTTTCCAGTCCTCATCTTTTCGCGAAGGGTAACCATGAGCATAGAGAAGCTCTCTAGCTTTCTCCTTATAGAGGGAGATCCAATCTCTTCGCGGAGCCAGGTTCTTCTCTTGCTGTTCGTGGAGTTCTGCCATGTTTTGCAGATCTTGTATCGACATTCTCAGTCCTTTGCTTGTGTCAAGATTTTAGCTTTTGCTTCAAGAAAAGGTTCATATCCATGCTTTTCGATTTCTTTGGCGAGAGCAAAGGTCCCCGAGCGAATGATACGACCGTCATGCAGAATATGGACATGATCTGGCCTGATATATTCCAGTATGCGTTCGTAGTGGGTAATCAGCACCACTGCATTTTCCGCAGATTTTAGCTTGTTGATCGCCTCGGAAATCTGTCGTAGGGAGTCCACGTCAAGTCCGGAGTCAATCTCATCAAGCAGCATCAGACGGGGGGCTAGGGTTGCCATTTGGAGAATTTCATTTCGTTTTTTTTCTCCCCCTGAAAAGTTGACGTTGACCTGTCTGGCGATAAAGCTTTCATCGATCCCGATAAAGTTTGATTTTTTTCTGACAAAATCATTGAACTCAAGCACATCCATTTCTTGACCACCCTGGTGAGCTGTGATCGAGTTGAAGGCAGCGCGAAGAAATTCAAAATTGCTGACGCCATACACTTCGACGGGGTACTGGAAGGCTAGGAAGATGCCTTCCTTCGCTCTTTCGTCGGGCGCCAAATCAAGCAGATTTTTTAGTTTGAAGTGGATCTCATAGAGCAGGGACCCTTCGGTGACTTCATAGTCAGAGAACCCTGCAATGACTTTGGAAAGAGAACTCTTCCCGGAACCATTCGGGCCCATGATCGCGTGGACTTCTCCAGGAAGGACTTTGAGGTCGATTCCCTTTAAGATCGGAGTTCCTCGCATGTTGGCATGTAGATTTTGAATTTCGAGCATATGTTTAGACTTTCATGACCGGATTTAACCGACGCTGTCCTCTAGTTTCATTTCCAGCAGCTTGACGGCTTCTACTGAAAATTCGAGAGGGAGCTTGTTAAAAATATCTTTGCAAAAACCATTGAGGAGAAGGCTGATCGCTTGTTCGTCAGTGAGCCCTCGGGAACGAAAATAGAAGAGCTCCTCTTCGCTGACTTTCGAAGTGCTAGCTTCGTGCTCAACGACGGCCGTGTCGTTTTTGACTTCGATAAGGGGATAGGTATTGGCCGAGGCTTTGGATCCAACAAGCATGGAGTCGCAGACGGTGTGATTTCTGGCATGGAGTGCGCCTTCGCCAATTTTGACGAGTCCTCGATAACTATTGGAGGAGCCATCAGCGCAAATGCCTTTCGATACAATTTTGCTCGAAGTGTTGGGACCGATATGAATCATCTTGGTCCCTGTATCTGCCTGCATTTTTTTGTTCGTGAGGGCTACCGAGTAGAATTCTCCTCGGGAGGAGGCTCCTTGCAAGATGACACTCGGGTACTTCCAGGTGATGGCGGAGCCTGTCTCAACCTGGGTCCAAGAGATTCTAGAGTTTTCCCCCTTGCAGAGGCCTCTTTTGGTCACAAAATTATAGATGCCCCCTCGGCCCTCTTTGTCGCCGGTGTACCAATTTTGAACGGTGGAATAGCTGATTTCAGCGTCTTTTAGGGCAATGAGTTCAACCACAGCGGCATGGAGTTGATTTTCGTCCCGCATGGGGGCCGTACAGCCTTCGAGGTAATTTACCTTACTCCCCTCATCGGCGATGATCAGTGTTCTTTCGAACTGGCCTGTTTGAGCTGCATTGATCCGGAAGTAGGTTGAAAGATCGAGAGGGCACTGGACTCCCTTGGGAATGTAGACGAAGGATCCGTCACTAAATACAGCAGAATTCAACGCTGCGAAAAAATTATCTTTGTAGGGGACGACCGACCCCAGGTACTTCTTGATAAGTTCCGGATATTTCTTGACACCTTCTGAAAAGGAGCAGAAGACGACACCGTGGCTGGCAAGTTCGGCTTGATGGGTGGTCCCCACGGAAACGCTGTCAAAGACAGCATCGACGGCAATACCCGTCAGTCTTTTTTGTTCAGAAAGGGGAATGCCAAGTCTTTCGAAGGTCCTGAGAACTTCCTCGTCCACATCCTCTAGTTTGCTGTGCTCCATGCCCAGAAGACCCTTGGATTTAGGAGCTGAGTAGTAGGAAAGCCCTTGGTAGTTGATGGGGGGGTAGGATAGTTTTCCCCAGTGTGGTTCAGGTAGCTTTTTCCAGTGCTCAAAGGCAAGGAGCCTGAAATCGAGCATAAAGTCGGGTTCTCCCTTGAGGGCAGAGAGGCGGCGGATGACTTCTTCATCAAGGCCTGGTGCAAATGTCTCATTGACGACCTTTGTGCTGAACCCGTACTGATAGTCTGTATTCGAAAAGCTCTTTTTGGAGCCTTCAGGTGTATTCGCCATATTAAAACGTCTTTATGTGACTGTTTGTATCTGTTTTATACTGCATAAGTCTTTTTTATATTCACTTTTGTGTTCTAGGAACTGGTCTTATTTCTGGATCGGGATACTAGTTGTTTTATTGTCTAGTGATTTAGTCGACTTTTAGCTATGGCCTTTATACAGGAAGTTTTTACATAAATTCAACAGGGTATTCTTCGCCAGAAGAGAGATGATAGGGAGCTTGTGAAAGTGGAAGAGCTAAGAGGGATAAAAGTGAGTCCAGAGGCGGTGAAGCAGGCTCGGCTTATGCAAAAGAATGAGGATGCTTGGCAGGGGCTTTCCCTGAGGCTGTATCTCGAGGGGAAGGGCTGTGATGGATTCTATTATGGCGTCACTTTTGACACCCAGCACGAGGGTGACCTTAGCCTTCCTCTTGCTGAATGTGAAGAAGCTCAAGATCTTGCACCCCTGGTCTTGCTCGTAGACGAGAAGACCCTGCCCTTCGTCAAGGATGTGGAGGTGATCTGGGTCGACGACGAGAGGGGGCGAGGCTTTCTGGTGGAAAATCCCCAGCAAAGGCAGTTTCGAGGGAAGTTCTTTAAACGCAAAGAATGGCTGAAAAAATTTTCACCTCCAAGCGAGTCCCCCTAGTCCTAGTTGAATTTAAAGAAAAACAGGGACACCCGAGAGGTAGTTTAAAAAGTCGAGACTTTTCACAGCCCCAAGAAGTATATGAATGAAAGGAGTAATATAGATAAGTTTCGCATCCTTCCTTCTGCCTAAACTTAAAAAAGCGAAGACAGAAGGCTTATCGGATGAAAAGACAACTCTGCATGAGTCGGTTTTACAGCCACAGGAACTCTAGAGGCCCAGAAGCTCAGACCCTCAGGGCCAACTTATGAAGCACTTACCCGGTCAGGAAAAACAGATGCTTAGGTGGTGAAGTTATCTATGAGAGCGGGTGGAAGAGACCCTATTAAGAAATAGACGAAGTCTCAACGCGATATTTTTTGCTCTTTCACTTGCCCCCCTAAAAGGAGCAGCCAGAGTAACACCAGGGGCAAAGGTAGCAGTGGCTAGCGATCGAGTGATTTCTCGTTTTGCTTCTAGATAAGCGGCTTCTAACCGCAAACTCATAGCGTGATAATGATCATCTGATGCTCTGCTAACTGGAGATCCTCTGCCAAATTCGGATGAAAGCATTGTCCAAGCAGGCATGGCGTTGGGACTATTCTGTTCTAACAAGTGTACAATGCTAGGAGCCAGTTCATTGTCGCCAAAAACTTCTTGAGCTAATATCTGTTGTTGTTCCGCACTGTCTTTAGCCAACAGTATTAGTG
>JAGNWK010000115.1 GCA_017985985.1 Oligoflexales bacterium | reverse complement strand
TGAGGCAACGTTGTTCAAGGCTTGTACGCAAAACATTGTCTTTTTCCAAAAAAGTTGAGAATCACATAGGGGCTATTTGGTATTTTGTCCGCCACTATAATTCAGCATTGGCTGTTTAGGACTACCCAAGATCGCTCCTGCAATCCCAAGCTTTCACCTGGTGGAGCGACCTTGGACAAGAAAATATCACAATACTGGAAGACAATTCAATCTAGCCTTTTCCCTAACTTTGAAAATGAGGTCGGCGTCCAAACGCCTGTACATGGCAAGATTATCGTAATCATAGGCTCCTTCCATCTGCAACAAGTGGAAATGGACATTTAAGTTCAGTGCAGATCCAAATCTTTGCACAAACGTTACGGAACCACTGCGATTCTTAGCTCCCTTATCCACATAAAAGCTCTCCACCTCGGAGGCAAAAATCTTGTGTACTTTTGCCAGCAGCTTTTTACTTGAGGCCATCCAGTAGCGGAGAGGGATGGGGACCGAGAGCACGTACTGCCTTACCTTCACGCGGGGGAGGATATTATCTATCAAATGGGCGGCCGTCTCGGCGATCCTCTTTCCGCCACAAGACGGACGACCGTATGAGCCTTACGCCTAAGGGTGAGATCAAATATGAACTCAAGAAGGCATGGAAGAATGGGATTACCCACGTTCTCCTGTCTCCCCTAGAGCTGATCGAGAAACTGTGCTCTCTGGTTCCCCTGCCCAATCTCCATCTCGTGAGATTTTGGGGTGTATTAGCCCCGAACTCTAAGCTCAGACGTGGGGTCATCCCTGGTAAGACTCGAGCAGAGATAAAACAAGAAAAAGAAGAAAAAAAGAAGGATGAGAAAAAGATCAATAAGGGGTCCTGGTCCAGGCTCTTGAGCCGAGTCTTTGGGATCGATGTTTCGACATGTCGAGTTTGTGGAGGGGAGATGAGGATCATCGCTTCGATCGTGAGGCAAGACGTAATGCAGAAGATCTTGGCACATCTTGGTCTCTCTCCCAGACCACCACCGATAGCCCCTTCTCGGATCCATACTCTGTTTGCAAGCTAGACTTCTGCCAGGAGACGTAGCAGCGCTTTGCTTGTTTCACTGAGTTGGAGATGAACTCGCTAGTTTGGAAGGACGAAAAGATCAGTTTTCTTCGGTTTTCTGGAGATCAGATCTTGGCGGTGACGAAAAACTTAAGGATAGGGGCAAAAGGCGGTATAATTGGAGCGTTAAAAAGTATCGTTATTTTTCCTATCTTCCTACTGACGTGGAATCCACAGCTACCGATCTTCTTCCGTTTTCTTGATGCGTTTAGCTAACAAAAGAAAAGAGCCAGACTTGATCTGGTTGTGGCTAGAATAATTTGGTCAATGGGAGACAAAACATGGAGTAAAGAAATAGATTTTTAAGGCGAGATAGCTTGCCTGAGGATAGGTGCGTCTTCCATAAAATCAGATAAACATCAGGAATTCTTCGCTTCTTTTAGGACTAACCTGATCGTTCCATTTACAAACAATCAAGGTGAAAACGATATTCGCATGACCAAGGTACAGCAGAAGATTTCTGGTTGTTTTCGATCTTTCGAAGGAGCTCAAATCTTTTGTAGGGTGAGAGGATACCTGTCCACCTGCAGAAAACATGGAATCGCACCAACCGATGCGCTACGAACACTATTCTCAGGATCTCTCCCAGATTTCATCCTCAAGCTGGAATAAGTGCTGAATGGTTACGAATTTATATTGTAAAAAATACGGAATTTCTTCTCGTCACTTTAATAGTATTCGTTCTGATATCGATGGCGCAGCCGCTGCTTGTGCAACAAAAGAAGCAGAACTGTAAAAAATCCAACGAGGTTCCAAATGAAATTTACAGTTTCCAAATCCCAATTGCGAGCCATTTTTTCAAATTCTTTACTCCTTTACCAAGGGGGAGTCTGACGAGCCAAATATCTAGGATCCGTAACATCGTAGATTTGTAACTCACTGCTAGTCCTGAGCCTGGGTAGTCGTTGAACGCTTTTTGAGAGACGTACTTCTTTAGTGACACCTATGTATGCCTGCTCCATCAAGTTTTTATCAAGTATACCCTGCAATATTTTTTGCTCTGGAGAGTTCTCTGTTTTAATTTCAGGAGGAGTATCTATTGCTAGCAATACAGCCCCTTTAAAATAGATGATATGAAATCCGAGCTTATTTGAAGTTGTTGTATCAAAATAGGGTTGTATAATCTTCGTGCGGACATAATCCAGGGAAACTTCCAATGCTTTTAATTCTTTTTGTGTGTCTATCGATTTTTCCGATAGTTTTGCTTGAAGTTGCTCTATAACTGTTTTCTTGTAAATTACCCAAAGTCCATCATCCCTAGTTTTTACCCGTAAAACATGAGTTGTAATGAACGGACCTGGAGCACTATCTGATTCTTGAGCTTTGATGTTTATATATGAAAGCCTACTTGTTGAAACATTTTCCCTTACGTGTTCCATTTCGAGCTTTACTCCTTCAGTCGATAAAAGGTTCCTAGCCACAATCTGATTATTCACGACCTCTGCCATAATTCTAGCGTCTCTGAGTCTTTTAGTCACACTACTGACGGAAGGACCTTCCGCTCCTTGTCCTCGAATCGGCTCGCGTATTTCTCCAATGAGACGATTGGCTCCGTCAGGCAGCCTCATGGGCTGTACTGGTTCTCTACTAAGGCGAGGATTGGCTCCGTCAGGCAAGGTCGCAGGTGAGGGAAGGGGTTTAAGCGGTGCAAATGGATCTTTTCCTCCTAGGATTGGAGTCGTTACACCACCTATTGGAGAAAGCACCCCTCTACGTAATGGTGGAAGGCTATCTAAATAATCAAGCGCCGACCCTAAACTCCTGTTACCAACACTTGGCGAGCTCAGGCCTCTTGTAGAATCAGTTAATGGAGTCAGTGTTCCATCTGTGACTGATGGTAGTGGGGAACGTGATGAAGAATCTGATAGCTTACCTGGACTAAAGGGAGCTCTCTTTCTTGGAGAAGGCCCTTCGTCTGACATGGGTGAGAGTCTACCTAGAGGAGGATCCTTTATTGGAAGTAGACTTCTTCTATTTGCTTCAGTCACATTTGGGTCCAGTAAGTCTGGAACCTTCGGTGGAGGAAGAGGAGATAGTAGCCCTCCTCTTCCTCTTCCTCTTGGTCCAGGCAAAGGTGAAGGTGAAGGTGAAGGTGAAGGTATTTGCGCTGTTCTTTCAGGTAGAGGTGGTAGCCTTACAAGTCCTAGCTCTAAAGAATTTGTGGTATCCTCTTTAAAATAAAGGCCAAATCCTTGCAGATAGTTAAGAAAGCTTGCAATAGCGGCTATGGACCCTGCAGATCTTTGTGCCTCTTGATCCTCATCACCCTCATCCAAATTTTTTGTAGTGTAACCTTTGTTATTAAAATAAACTAATTTTCCAACTTCATCGACACAAAGATCTCCGGCAGCAAGAATGACCCAATTGCCTATAGAAATAGCTGGGAGGAATTTTTTAGCGTCTAAGATTGATTTATCCCATTGTTCAGCATACCCGAGCGGGGAATGTTCAGATAGATCGACTAAGAGCACGCCAAAGGTAAGATCCAAGGCATAGCGGTAACAAGCCCCATCTAAAACTTTTCCAGTCAATTTATTCCTTATCATTAATTCATCGGATGACACCTCGATAATATTATTATCTATCAAAATTTTTTGAACTTCTGCATCTGTGATTGCTTCTGAAAACAGACTGAATCTTTTTTCGCTCTTATTCAAGCTTAATACTTGCTCTTTGCTATCTAAGGTAAAACGATCTGCTTTGTGTGAGTAAACGGAAATTGTTACTTTGACTTTTTGCTCTCCAGCTTGCTGAGCTGCCAAGTCAGATGAGCCTTTGCTATTTTTTTTTATTTGTTTGCAGGACAGAAGCAGTCCAATTGAAATGAGTAGAATAAATTTTTTTTCCAAGCACATAAATCTACCTCTTTTGCTAGAGACCACTCAAAGTATATCGGAATTTAATGAAAAATATGGAGATATCCAGCCCCACATATCAGCCTCAACAAGAGCTTAACCAGAATAAAGGCGTTGTTGCACAAAGAAATTGTTGAATGACAAGGGATTCGAGCTGTCTAGATCCTATGTAACTTTATAACTCTGAGGCATTCCTAGCTGGGTCATCTTGTTGAGGATGGATGAACGAATCCTGGCTTCTGTTACCTGACGAGAGAATTCCCGAGATTTTAATTTGTCCCCGAGAATTTGTTTCTGTCTGTACATCCCAGTCTCAGCAAGACTTCGGGTGTGATATCTACGAGCTTTCTAGAAGTTCACCCAAATGTGACTCCTTCTAAATTAGTCAACAATCTTAAAACAGTTTCAAGTCGCTATATTCGAGAAGAATTTGCACAAGAACTCAGCAAATATTATTGGAAGCCTGTTTTATGGACCAGAGCCTACTGCCTGATATCTTCCGGTGGAGCTCCGCTTAGTGTGATCAAGGCTTATATCGAAAACCAAGGAAAAGAAAAGACAAAAGATAACCATACAAAATAAGGATCCGATTCATCTCCACCTAAGCTTCGCTCTAGATGGAGAATTCTCCGTGTTGTGTTAAAATAAGCTAGCTCAGCGAGAAGCATAAGTCGTATAGAGCAAGAGGCGCGAACAGCGCAGCAACGAAAATCGCAGCTAGACGACTTATGGGATGGTTCCTAGTATCGAGGCACACTCGGGTCGATGTAGAGAGACCAGGCGTCGATGCCACCAGCTAGATTTTTGACATCAAAACCCTTAGCTTTTAAAAACAGAGCCGCACGCCGACTCCTACCACCATGATGACAGTGAGCGATAACTTCCTGACCCTTATCCAGTTCATGATAACGTTTTTCAAGTTCTTGAAGGGGTATGTTAAGACCGCCCATATTCGCTGTTTCGTACTCGTCGGAACCCCTTACATCAAGGAGAATAAATTCCTTCTTTTCGTCTTGTCTGCGCTTAAGATCAAAAACTTCAAGTTCTTCTACATCCATCTCTTTCTCCATCTAATTTCGAGGATCTGTTAACCGAACGCCTGACCATAAAGCCATCCAACTTGCAAGTTGGCTCCAATCTGTCTAAGTACTCCGATTTCGTCATGCGAGGAGCCGGAGGCGACGAAGCAATCTTGCCTTTACACGGGCATTGCTTCGCTCATAACGAGCTTCTACCATGAATATTTAGACAAGTTGGCTCGGGGTGACGTTCATGTCGCCTTAAGGAGAGCCTTGCAACTTATTGCAGATTGACTTATTTCTTGATGCTTTTTCAAGCAATTTCCTTCGCCTTCTCGGCGAGTCCAGAAATAATCGAATGGAAGAACTGAAATTTATGCACCTTCTCTTGACCAAAAACCGTCTCAAGTTGGTTCTTGATGCCTTTCAGTTGGGCGGTTCCCCCTGTCAGGCACACAAGATCGATCTGTTCGGGGCGGACCTGTGCGGATTGTAAAACATTCTGTAGAACAGTCATAATTCTGTCTGTGATATCTTCAGAAAAATTTTCAAAGTCTTGAGCCTTGATCACTTCTTCGACATCGATTCCAGCATCGTGATGATAGCTAAACATGGACGCAGCAGCTGTCGACAGATCTTTCTTGGTACTTTCAATTTGTTTGTAGATAGAAAAACCAAGACCCTCTTCTGCTAGAGCAATAAGCTGAGACATCCGCTTCTTATCTTCGGGGCCTAGGGACCATCGTTTAAGATTTTCCAATAAGCTCATCACATCCCGTCGTCCGAGAAAACTGATATCAGCTGGAGAGTTGAGCTTAGCGATCAAAAAGGATGAGACCTCCAAGACGTTAGAGCCTGATGGCATCTTGTATCGGACATGGGACCCAAAATGAGGACTGATTCTATGTTTCATCAGAGAGCCATCATAAGCATCTCCTGCCAAAGAAATTCCCCCTATACTGAGGATATCCTCACGTTGAATCGCCCGTGGGCCCATCCGTAATATACTAAAGTCTGAAGTCCCGCCACCAAAGTCGGCGATCAAAACAGTTTGCTCTTTGCTCATCTGTTTTTGATATTCATAAGCGGCTGCCACCGGTTCGTGGCAAAAACTCACCATTTTAAAACCTGCAAGCTGGGCTGCAGCCTCGAGTCGACGCTCTGCTAAGTCATCGTTTTTCGGATCGAGCGAAAAGGCAGCAGGTCTCCCCAAGATCACATTCGTCACGTCCGTGTCAAAAAACTGATTCGCTTTCTGGCGCATATCCTTGAGGAAAAGACTGACCAGATCGATAATCGAATAGTTTTTCCCATGCACATGCGTACCCTGAAAGCCTGGGTCGGGCAGAAACTTCTTGAGGGAACGGAAAAACCGTCCTTCACTTGCCTGTTCGGCATAAAGGTCAACAGCCTCTTGCCCAAAGGTCCATGCGTCACGGCTGAGGCTGAACACAGCACTCCGCATCACCGTTGGATCAACAGCGGCAGGGTCCAACACAATAGGCGCAAAAACTCTAGTGCTATTGGCGGCCGCAAGCAGGGAATTACTCGTACCAAAATCGATGGCGTAAATAGTGGGCTTAGCTGCGGACATGGATCACCATAAAAAATAGGTCACTATAGAGATTTATGCAAAACTTGCTATATGTTTTTTGGGAACTTCTAGAATTCTCGGATCGGGTAAGAGGGGTTTTATCCCCGTCTTCCCACAAAACCGTGCTTACGGATCACGTACACGGCTTTTCAGCTAATCTAATCCAAATATTCTGATCTCTCCAGTGAGGCAGGTTTCTATCGGAGAA
>JAGNWK010000114.1 GCA_017985985.1 Oligoflexales bacterium | reverse complement strand
CTCAAATCTTCCTGCATCAGCGCACCACCAGCCATACAACCTCCAACGCCTCTTAAAGTAAGCGCTGACTATACCTGAAGTTACAGGATGTTGTAATTGGCTGGATTTATATAAGACAGCCCTGCCCATACGGGGCAATGTCATAATTAAAGCTTGATAGAGCAAGGTGAGTTATGTTATGAGTCCGCTTTAATAAATTCTATTCATATCATAATCATTCATTAAACCAGGCATATCATGATCAAACACACAACTCGATTCTATCGCTTTGTTTTACTAAGCTTTGTCTTTTATTTTGCGGAGATATGCTCAGCTGTGCATTGCAGCAACCCCTCCTGCCCTAATGAGGGAACTAAGGCATGTTCCGGATGCAGAACCACCTACTATTGCTGTAGCGCCTGCCAAGCAAGCGACTGGGGAGATGCTCATAAACATGCTTGCAGAGATTTAGGCCCAAGTGGGCCCTATGCTATGCTTTCAGGCAGGGTAGAAAGAAAACGAAGCACTATTCCTGGTGGAGGAGATGGTCTCTTTATAGCAGTCAATGGTATTAAAAAAGGAGATCCTGTTGTTGTCTATGGCGGTGGGGTTCTTGACAAGGAAAGCCACAAGCTCGAGCTTTTTTTACAGACAGCTAGTGCCTCCTACTCTGTTGGTACAGCAGGAAAACGAGTGGTAGACGGCAGTAGAATCCGCCTTGATTCATCTGAGCTCGCCCATCTGGCTGGGGCCCTCGCTAACGACAGATGTTTCAACCCAGTTGTGCAAGCTCTTCTGCAGGAGGCCTACGATGAACTTGCCAAAATGCCTTTTGATGTTGACGTGGCTAAACTCTTAAACATGGAATCGGGACCAAGCTTACCACGCGACGCACTCCCAGAAATTGGTCATATTTTTGCAAAAGTTCTTGCAGCAGATAAAGCCTATAGGGCTTGTTCACAATCAACAGACGGCCCCAGACAGGACCTTCTTAACCCAGTCCCTGCTGCTAAAGGGTATTTTATAGTCCTGCATGCTGCAGATGATTTACCGAAGGGGACAGAAGTTTTTTTGGCTTATGGGATGAGCTATTGGATTGCTAAACTGACTATACGTTTGCATCTTAGAGGACAGGTCCTAGCTGCTCTCCTTTTTAGTACGATGAATGTGCTTAGAGAGCAACTGACAGAGGAGGGTCTGTCTAGTGATCAGCTCGGAGAATTAGTTGATAAGGAGCTCCCACGAGGGATTGTTTATTTCTCACCTAAACATTACTTCTTTGTCGCGGCGTTCAGTTCTCTGCTAGGAATTAACAGCAAAACCTTAGAAAGTTGGAGATTTTCCGAGGTCTTGGTGAACGAATTTGCAGATCTCATACAAGCGATGCTACCCCTAATCCGTCATAGACCTGCTAAAGAGTTTGAATCTACCGCCCCAAGCAGGTCGCTTCGTCCTCACCCACGAGCCATTGCATATATCCGTCACATCCTTGAGTTGGCAAGGATACATCAAAAAAAGGGGGCAACCTTTGAAGCTGCTGACCGTCAGACTGGTCAGAAATTATATCCCGCAGATTTTTTACGTCTCCTAAAGGCTTGGGAAAACCGCTCAGCAAAGCCAATCTCCCAGTTTGCTGCAGAACACCCTGATTGGCATAATCCAGCTCCAACTGGGGCGTGTTTCCTCTTAGCGCTCTCACACGCTCTTTCTACCCCCCTCAACATCCAAAGCGTCTACCATCAAGCCTTTCAGTACATTATGGAACACTCTGCTCAGTTTGTTGAATTTGTCCCTGGCCTTGATTTGCAGGCTTACGTTCAAAGCATGGTGACTCAGTTGCAAGCCCATCTAGCCTCAGCTAATCTCGATCCTGCTATGCAAATACAAGCCCCTTGGGCAGATCATGTTCTTATTGTCGCATTCAGTCATGTCCTAGGGATCAATTTCTCTGTTCAAAATTATGATCAATGGGGCAATATAGATGGTCCGCCTGTTGCCATTATAACGACACCCGGGGCCCAAACCTTCCACCTAGCTTGTTTTGATAACAGGCACTTTTTTGCACCTCCTCAACCGGCAAGTCCCAGCACAAGCGTAGGCCCCTTTTCAACACCAACGGCAGTTGGGGTGAATGCTTCCGGTTCGAGAGAAGGTCGAAATGGAACAGACTTCCCAGATGACTTAGACACTGGAGCGGCTTTTTTAGCAACCATCAGTCTTTGATAGAGAAGCTGCCTCCCTACGGGGGCTCCACAAATCCCACTTTGTAAAAATACAGATGAGATTGCTCTGCTACTACCTCAGTTCTACAAAAAAGCACCCGTATAACTCCTACATCAAGGTGTGGTTTCCTAAGCGCTTACGATGAATCACAACATGTGGCGTCAATATGCCATGCAAAAACTATGTACCGAGCATGAAAAAAACACCCACTACACTGCAGAAAAGGCCTCGATATCTACGTGACAAGCTGATGGCAAAAGGGGTTAGCAAACGCCTTGCGAATAAGACGGCATATTCTGGGAAGATCTGGGCTTTGTCGCACAGGCGTGGGGTAGAGCAGGCCTTCCCTTCAATTGATCACCTGAAAGTAAAGAGAACATTATGAACGCGCATTTAATTCAGTATTGGCTGTTACCAAAAAGAGAATTATAATTGAACTCGACGTATACAGCTTCTTTCAAGGAGATCCTATGAAGTGTTTAAGGGATATTTATTTCTCTGCAACTTTTTTGAGATTCCCCTTTTTTATTATCACCTTATTTGCTTGCAACCTTCCTCATAAAAAAGCAGAAATAAAATCAGAAAATCCCAGTTTGAAAAAAAAATCAGAAGTGATTGCTGACTTGGATAGAAATTCTATAAAACCCCAAGAAACGATCAGTGGAGTCGAGTTGTTCAGTGATATGTTTAATGAAAACATGAAACAGTTGGGTATGATGGAAAA
Source organism: Oligoflexales bacterium (assembly GCA_017985985.1). Lineage (GTDB taxonomy): Bacteria > Bdellovibrionota_B > Oligoflexia > Oligoflexales > Bog-1112 > JAGNWK01. Next base: position 3,883 of record JAGNWK010000114.1, on the reverse strand, counting down.
AATGTTGCTCGGCTATGGCCTCCAAAACATAGTCGATCCCATCGGAAAAGTGCTAGGTACATTTCTATCTAAAGACACACGTTTCAGATGTAAAACAGACCACCTTGAGGACAGCAAAGATCTCAACTGCGAAATCAAAAATAAAAACAATTTCCTTTTCAATTTGAGAGTCTATAAGAATTCGGAAGCATTATGGCTTCACACCTGTAAAGCTAGCTCTGATGCCGTGATGATTGAAAAATCGGACGATGAATTTTGGAGTTATCTAACAAAACTAGCAAACAATCATGATAAAAATAGTTTATATGGTGACAAAGAGAAACTGCCACTTCACGGGGTTCTTATCCACTTTAAGAACTACTCAGGGTCTTGGCAAGTTGCAGACTTTAAAGCCTCTATAGGCCCTGTAGAACCCGGCTCTGAAGAGTATGAGGAATTTCTAGCTCCTACATGTGAGTATTACCACGATGAAGCAAGAAGTGATGTTAACCAAAAAATATAGACACACGGTTAGGCGACAAATCTTTTCTCTTCAAAGGTTGCTGGGCTCACGTAGCCAAGCGTTGAGTGAATCCTCTGACGATTGTAAAACACCTCAATATAGTCAAAGATTTGCTGCTTAGCTTCAATCCGAGTCTCAAACTGTGTGAGGTAGATCAGTTCGTTTTTTAGAGATCCGAAAAAGCTTTCAACAACTGCATTGTCGAAACAATCCCCTTTCCGGCTCATACTGCAATTATTTTGTTTTCCCTAAGGATATCAATGGCGGCTGGCATACTGCACTCCACGATCAGAGTGATGGATAAGCCCAGGTAGCGGCTTCCGACATCCTAGAGCGCCTTTAAGCGCACTACAAACGAGATCTGTGCGCATGTTGTCCTGCATTGACCAGCCCACAATTTTTCGAGAGAACAGATCCATAACAACAGCCACATAGAGCCAACCTTCCTTAGTAGGGACATAAGTGATATCGCTAGCCTAGACCCGATTCTCTTCTGAAGGCTTGAACTGTCGATTTAAGTGATTATCAGCGATTGGGAGTTTATGCTTGGAGTTGGTCGTGGTTTTGTATTTTTTCTTGATTTTTGACTTGATATGGAACTCTTTTATGATCGAGACAACTCGTCCACGCGAACACTTGGTTCCAACATTGAGGAGAGCTCTATGAAGACGTGGAGCTCCATATACTCCTCGACTTGCTTTATGGAGATTTATAAGAGCAAATCCGATTTGTGTTCTTTGCTTACTGTTATTGCTAAGAGGTCGATTGCACCAGGCATTGCAGCCACTGCAACTGACTTGCAAGGCTTCACACATATGCCGGACGCTGAACTCGCAAGCGTGTCTGTGGATGAAGTCAAATCTTACTTCAACTCTCTCGCAAAGTAGCCCGTGGCTTTTTTTAAAATCTCATTTATTTCCTTGAGTTTCTTATTCTCAAGGCGCAGCTTGCGTAACTCTTCATCCTCAGGCTTAAATCTACCTTTTCCGGGAAAAGCGTTCTCAGGATCCTGGTTTTTTTGTAATATCCAAGAGTAAAGAGTTTTTGTTGCAACCCCAAGATCTTTAGCGGTTTTAGCAACATTCTCTGACTCAGAGGCCAGCCTAACTGCTTCTAGCTTGAATTCTTTAGTGTATTCTCGATTTGCCATAGACTTAACCTCACCTAGTATCTAGTTCTTATTCTCGGTTCGTTGAGTCCACCAAATTACGATATCTTTAGGCATCCCTGAAAATCGATGGATATGAGGCGTCTATTTCGGCATAGGTTTTTATAGGAAGATGTTTTTGCAAGAAATGTGTATTTAAACTTTTTATTCAAATGCGCTTGACTACAAGAACCGGGACCGGTGAGGCACGCAAAATTTGTCTGCTCACACTCCCACCCAGAAGACTCGCAAGCTTGCCGGATTTAGCAACAACCAAGACAAAATCAGCAGTGACTGCAGACGCACGTTTCAATATCCGCTCCGCAACAGGACTCCAGCGGGGATCAAGCTCTGCAGAGCCAAAAACTCCCGCTTTTATCAACTTCTCCTTAATAAGACCCAGTTTCCGGCGAACGCGCTTTCGATAATTCTCAATTTCAGCATTTTGACCACTAAATTTAAAGCCATATGTTGGACCTGGAATATGAATTATGTGCAATTTACACCCCCAAGCTTTGGCATAATCAATCGCCCTGTCCAAGCCTTTATCAGCCGATCTAGAAAAATCGTGCGCAAAAAGTAATGTTTTTGGAGCTCGCTTATGAACTGAGGAATTCTCGTTAAAAATCAGCAAATCTACTGGCGAAAAATGAACCAGCGATTCCGCAAAACTTCCCATTAATAGACGTGAGAGCCCAGATTTTGCGCGAGATGCAACAATTGCAACATTCGTCTGGCTGCGATCGAGGTAAGCAGCGAGTCGTTTTACTGAACTCGTCAGAGAAAGACCTTCTTCAACAAGTACTGTGCATTTACTAACCTTAATTCGCAACTTTTTCATTGCTGTCTGAAGTAGTTTTTCCGGGTATCGACTAAAACGATCTTGCTCCGGCACATCGAACGCTGTCGCAAGCTCAGTGTAGCTATGGGAAGCAACAAACACTGCCTCCACATTTTCTTTACCACCCAGAATCGACGTAACAAGAGTCGATGCTTTCGTGTCGAGCTTTTTGTTTTTATCAAATGGACTGAATGCCCACACATACTTCATTGTCAAACTCCTTCACGATCAGTGATTTTCACAACACCCGGCTAGCACTCGGAGCCGCAGTCCCATTGAGTAAGAAGAGTGGTTATAATGCAAGCCCCACAACCAACGGAGTCAGTCCACTTGCGTTGCGCGATCAAGCACTTCTAGCTGGGAAACTAGCAGTTATTTTAAAATAAATCTGTTATGTTGGCAATATACATATTCAAAATGGAAGATAGGAAAAATAATGGTACTTTTTAACACTCCAATTGTGCCGCCTTTTGCCCTTATCCTTAAGTTTTTTGTCACGCCAAGATCTGATATCTAGAAAACAGAAGAAAACTGATCTTTTCGTCCACGTTGTACTGTTATTGTGTCTTGTTCATATTCTTTCCTGATTTTTTGTTTGTATCTCAGCCATATTCTCAATAACTAGCAAGGTGCCTCCAACAACAGCCAACGGCATGAAAACCATCTGCCCCCCTGGAATCAAAAGCCATAGCCCAAAACCGGTTATCGACCAAATATCACCTAGCACAAAGATCGGCGAAGCTAAGATGTTAAAACACAGCATAAAGAAAACAAGACTCATAACACCAATCACCACGTACAATATCGTTTTGACAAGGTGATAAAGCGCAAGCAGGAGGAGGTCTTCGGGCTTGGTATACATAATCATAGCAATTATGTTGTCATTATACTTAACGAAGAAGCCACCTAAGACAACGAGAAGGCTGAAACTAAGAATCGTAGGTAGAAAAAGCAGGCAGAAATAACCAGGGTGGGCGCGAAGCCATTTCAGCCCTTTGATATAAAAGCTAAAACCGTAAGCCATTTTCTGAAATGGAGAAAAGAATTTTTATCTCCTCAATAAAGTCAAAGCACCACTAGAAGAAGTACAACGACTCATGGGACACACCTGTCCAACTACCACCCAGAAATATGATAAAAGAGAAAAAAATCACGACAAAAGTGCAGTTTATGGAATCGATTATTAGGAAGAAATAACGAAAGTGTCCAAAAGCCAGCAAATTTCTTCTAAAATTATTTCGAACAGCTGTTAAGCCACCTCATCTACCTAGTACCACTCCACTCTGGAGTTGGTGTGTGAATACCCCAACTTAACCCGAGCTTTTTTTCTCGTGAAGTTCCAATCGATTTTTCTTTTTTCCTTGTTCATCCTATGCTCCCATTTTGCTGCTCG
>JAGNWK010000040.1 GCA_017985985.1 Oligoflexales bacterium | reverse complement strand
ACGTTTATGTTTCCCGTAAAATTTATGCTTCTTATTATGATAAAAGCAAGATCACCAGCATCCTTGTATGAACTGGCTCAACTTGTTGGCAGATCCCAATCGGGTATTTTAAATGAATGCAAGGGTCTAGAGGCCATGGGCTTTATTAAACTCTCTCAGGAAGGTCCTAGGAAAGCTCTTAAACCATCATTAACGTTTCCATATGACGCCCTTCTTGTTCACACAGAGGCAGGAGATTGCACCCACAGTTTACCTTCTGCTGCTTGACTTGCGTCAAGGACGCCTCTGGATGGAAATCATTCCGTAAAGGCAGCTCCCCCCTGAGGCCCGGCAAAAGGAAACCCGAGGCATAGCTTTGCTTTCAAATCTTTGGGGGTCTGGCTTCCTGTAGCCAGCATAGCTATCTTCAGTCCGTCGATAAAAAATTGGAGCTCCTCAATAACGGCTTCCTCAGAGATCAGAGCAGCCCGCATGAGGGGAAGCCCGATGCCGACAAGATCAGCCCCCAAAGCCAGGGCCTTGGCTGCTGTAAGCCCTTCTCGCATGCCTCCACTAGCAATCAACGGACAAGTCTTCTGGGAGAGTCTGACCGCCCGCAAAGAATAGGCTGTGGGGATACCCCAATCTCGGAACAAGTCCCCGAGCCTTCGCCGTCTCTCATCCAAGCTCCTCAAACCCTCTATGTAGGGCCAAGACGTTCCCCCTCTGCCAGCTATATCGATGGCAGCGACACCACTTTTAACGAGCACATCAGCACATTCTGGCGAAATCCCTGAACCAACTTCTTTCACAATCACAGGGACAGACAGCTTTTCACAGATCCGACTGAGCTGCTTAGAGAAGTTTTTGAACGCGACTTTTCCCTCCACCTGGAGACACTCCTGAACCAGATTCAAATGTATGGCCAGGGCATTGGCATCGATCATATCCACTGCCCTTTGACAGAAGTCGACAGCACTCTGATCCAGAAGCTGGGATGCTCCTACATTGCCAACAAGAAACAGATTCGGGGCATAGGACTTCACTTTGAAGATAGGGGCGTAGTTTTCGTGTTCCAGAGCCATACGCTGCGAACCAATGCCCATAGGGATGCCAAGCTCCTGGGCTGCTAGGGCCAGCCGGCGATTGATCTCTGCCCCCTTCTCAACCCCCCCCGTCATGCCACAAATAAAGAAAGGAAAAGAAAAGTTTCTGCCTAAAAACTCAGAACGAAGTTCTAAGTCTTCTTCTCCCAATCCAGAAAAAGACTGATGGACAAAGTTAAAAGAGGAAAAGCCATGGAAACGATCAGCTGCTTCAACATCCTGGCCCGCACATAAATCTATGTGCTGAATCTTACGCACTCGGGAGAGCAGAGAGAACAGTTCGGCAGAACTCTGAGCCTGATCGATAAAAAAAATGGGGTCAGGATCTGAGTCGAGAGAGCCTCTGAGAGTGCCCTCTAAACCAGTGCTAGAGTAGAGCAGGGTAAGAGATCCCTCGCTAGGGGGGATCTTCGCAGGTGCCGGCAAGCTAAGTTTAAACCCGACAGCCGACAGGGCTATCACATGACCAGAAAGCCCAAGTTCTGGAATTCTCCAAAAAACAGGCTGTGAAGGAGCGTCAATCCAAGATAAAGTATCTTTTTTTTTATGAATCTTTTCCAAAGCTTAGTCTTCCCACAAGCCCCCCTGATCATTATTTTAGAGAAGAGCCGTTTAGACTCGGTACGAAATGCCGATAGGGGGGTAGCAATTCGAGTAGAGGGGTTTTACATGAATGCACTTAGAAAACTTGGTTTAACATCATACCTACGAAAACAAAAGGGCTTTAGCCTTGTCGAGCTGATGGTCGTGGTGGCCATCATCTCGGTCCTAGCTGCTATAGCCATTCCACGCTTCCGAGTCTTCCAGGCTCGAGCAAGACAATCTGAAGCTAAGGCCAACCTTGCCCATATCTTCACCCTTGAGCAGTCTTATCATGCAGACAATGATACCTATGTTGACTTGGCGGAGAACAACAACTGCGGAGAAACCGACGGTAATGAAATTGGTTTCGTGATCCCAGGGGGTTGTTCCCTTAATGCTACTAGTAAGACTCGTTACAAGTACTGGGTTGAGAACTCTAGCACCACGGACTTTGAAGCACACGCACAATCTGGGGCCGGTGCGGATAATCGCGTCAATGTCGGATGCGAAGCTGACGAATGGACGATGAACGCAACGAAAACACTTGCCGCAGTCAAAGACAGCATCAAAGAATGCGGTAATAAAGCTCCTTAAGTCTTAAGTGTAGATATTTTTCATAAAGTAAAAAGCCACCCGAGTTTAGCATGAACGAAAAAGCACTGACCATGGGCGCAGGTCGAACCCTCTTCAAGCAAGGAGAAAAAGGGGGGGACCTTTATTTTATTATGACAGGACAGGTTGAGCTGACGGTACGCGACGAAGCGACAGGGGCGGAAGCTGTCGTGGCTTTGCTCGGCAATAAATCTGTGATCGGTAGCATGTCTTTTTTAGAAGGAGATCCCAGAAGCGCAACAGCTACTGTCAAAAGTGAAATCAAGTACATCATGATCTCGCAAGGCCAAAGAGATAAGCTCCTCCAAGAAGTCCCAAGCTGGCTTCAAGTCCTTGTAAAAGATTTATCTGCGAACATGAGAAGACTCAACGAAGGTTTTATCAAACTCAAGGCTGAGAACAGCCTCCTGCAAAAGAAATGTGATGTGAAAGACGCTCAAATCAAAAAGCTAGAAGAACTGATCGCCTCCAAAACTCCCAAATCATAAGTCCTCTTGGAACCTGCAGCCCTCCGAGCTGAAGTTTCCAAAAACCCTGCTAGCTAGCTTCCTTGCGTGCTTTTCTTGCTAGATAATGTTGATCGAGTTCCCTTTGGATAAAAAATTTAATCACTGCCTGACGACTAATGTTTAGTTCTGCCGCAATATCATCTAGCCCTTGAAGAGTATAGGTTCCAAAGTCAACATTTACTCTTTGCACTTTGTCTGCCAGTGAGGGCTTCATTTTACCTCCACTAAAAAACTCATTAACGTCATCTCCTTTTAGAGCGATTTCTTCTATTTTTTCTATAGGGATTTTTTTTGATTTTTTCTTATGAACCTTTTTCATATAAAACTCTCTCTGTCTTAGTAGAGGGCCAGTATGTCACTAAATGATAGTATTCTCCCTCACCATCTTGCCGGACTTCATAAATCAGTGAGACTAATTTGCCATAAACAAAGCCTATGGCTCTGTATTGCTCCGGATCATCATTTTTTTAGTCAAGGTAATAGGGATAACGAAATAATTGCACAACCTCACTGAAACCAAACCCTCTATTTGAATCAGATTTTAGGATTAATTCTTTCTTTTTAGACCATTTGAAGCGCATCTATATACGATATAACAGTTATACCATATATAACAAACAGTTTTTCAAGGCTAGACCACTTCGAGTAGCATCGCCAGGTGGGCAAAGTTAGTCTCTCGCATTCAAAGAGAGTTTTATATAATTTTCAATACTCAGGGGGAGTGCTCTCTTTAGAAAAAGATCCGGCAAACCAACTGACAGTTCCCCAAACCTATTCTTTCAAAAGGATCAAAGTTGAAAGTTTTATTAAAAGCCAGTTTTATGCTCCTAACAAGTTCCTGCAATCACCTTTTCTACTACCCCCATAAAGAACTCTACCACCGTCCCAGCGAGCTCAAACTCAACTATGAAGAGGTCGAGATCAAATCGACAGATGATGTCGTGTTAAAAGCTTGGAAGATACCGGCTCTGCAAAAAGAAAAGGCCAAAACAGTCATCTTGCAACTGCATGGCAATGCAGAAAATCGCTCGACACATTTTATCTCAGTCGTCTGGGTCGTCGAGCATGGGATCGATTTAGTAAGCGTGGATTATCGAGGCTACAACGGGTCTACGGGTCAAGCCAGCCGCGGTGGGCTAGTCGACGATGTCATGTCTGCTATCGATTGGCTTGCCAAAAATTACCCCGATTCAAAGCGAGTAATCGTGGCCCAGAGCATCGGAGGATCCGTTGCCATACCGGCACTGGCAAAGATCTTTGAAAAAGAAGGCTCGTATAAAATTGACGGTCTGGTGATAGAAAGTAGCTTTCACTCCTACCGAGGTATAGCTCGGATGAAGCTCGCCTCTGTCTGGCTTCTCTGGCCCCTGCAGTGGCTCCCCTGGATCCTCTTGTCAGGAACCGAGGATCCGATAGACTATGCCGAGAAAGTATCCCTACCCTTACTGATCTTTCATGACAAGAAAGACCCGGTTGTCCCTTACGAGTCGGGGGAGGCTCTTTACACCCGCCTACCGGGCGGCCTCAAGTCCCTTGTCAGTCTCGACGAAGGACAGCACTCTGCTGCCTTCTACAACCCCCAGGGGGTTCCTCGTCAGCAGCTGCTTCACTTTGTGGAAAGTCTCTAGCCCCTCCCTTAGCAGAGGGGAGACTTTCTGAAATTATTCCAGATCAGTTTCTTGACTATTCGATTGAACCACCATGGCCACATCCTATAGTAACTATAGGAATGAAAATTCGCCACAATAGACTGAGTGTTTGTGGAAGGCTCATAGGGCTGAAATGAGGTCCTGTCTGAACGAAGTGCGTGCCCGACGCAAGATTTCCTACATAAATAGATTGTACACTTTCAGAAGGTTCATAAGGTTGAAACGCTTGTTGAACAGGCTGATTGGTATCGGGGTTTGGAAAACCTGTAACGTTTATTATGACCCCAAATAAAAGCGCTGCTGCTTGAATCATTTGATCTGTAGCCCAAGGTAAAGTACGCAAACTTCTCCGCTGTTCAAAATCTTCTTCGCCTATATCTTGCGCAAGAATGAGTGCCAATAGTCCAGGCCCATCTAAACCCGTGGAAAGTAGAAATTGTTGCTGGACCCCTGTCAGGGTCAGCACGCCTCCTCCATCCAAAGCTTCTGCAATAGAACTAAGAAATGCGAGCACTTGTTGCTGTAGGTTTTGAGCGCTTTGTCCGTTATTAAGAGCATGTGCTAATATGTGCCAAAAACAAAAACCATCCGATGGTGGATTATAAAGCACTCCCCCAAAATGTTGGGTAAAATATTGAATCTGCTGTTCTGCCCGCTCTCTTGCTTTATCCTCAGCTTTCTCTTGCGCGTCCTTAGCCAATCTTTTTTGTTCAGCAAGGTTTATAATCACAAGTAATCTACTTAAGTTCTTTTTGAATTCATCCATTTCAGCTGGAGAGGGCATGTGGGGCGAAGGCTTTCTAACTTGATTCCAATTATCCAGGGACTTTGGAAGAAATTGCTGATCAAAGCTTACCCCCAAGGGTCCAAAATTAAGCCCCATGGGCTTTTCATGGATTACCCAATAAGCAGGAGCGACAAAATCTGGATCCAGTTCCCCTAGGCAACCCTCTGTCCCCGCACTAGAACAAATTCTCTTAACAATCTCCAAGACTCTAAAACCTTCTTCGTCCATCATGCGCCCGTAGTGAACAAGATCATGCATTGCCACAGCAATAGAATCTACCTTCTTTGGGGAATCATGAAGGGTCGTACGCTCTGTTTCGAGTGCAATTGGCAGAAGCCCATACAGAAGGGCCTTCAAAAATCGCTGCGGAGAAATGCGGGCCTTGTAACTTGGCCAAAGCACTTGCCTAGGAAAATGTTCTAATAGTCTAGGAAGCGCTTGGCTATTGCGTGAGATGTCAGCTTCTGACAGGTCTGTTCCATATTTTAAAAGCTCAAAAACCAGCTGCATATACTCCCTATAATTGGGAGGACTGCCCTTTAATCGACTCAGATAATGATCATATTGCCCACTACCACTTAACTTTACCCGCACTCTTTCAAGGTGGTAAATAAGGTGCCAAAGTAGTTCCGGCGCAGGCACCTCTGTGGGACGATCGTTCCCGCTAACTCGTGCACGTAAAGCGTCCACTAGAGGTGTTGAAGCCTCTACGTTTGTGATGAGTTGTACAGAACGGAACTCAAATACAGTGGGTTTCTCGGTATCTACCCACGGCAAACCGTTTTTTTTATAGTACTCCTGAGCATATCTTCCGCTCAATCTACGGTGCACTCCCACGATGTTTCCGGAAGGACCTCGAACTACTAGGTAGGGTACGTCCATCAACACATCATGAAATATAATATAATCTTTTTCCTTCGGCCTTGAGAGTTCAAGGATGACTTGTTTCAAGGTAGCATGTACTTCGATAAGATTCGGAGCTTCGTTACCCCCGAATCTGCAGACTGAATTGGAGTTGGAGTCTGTTCGGAAGAGAATGACGGTAGCAATTAGGGGTTGCATGGCTCGAAAAATTTCAAACGAAACCAGAGGATCATAGGTTAGAAGTTCCATGGCCGAAGGAGGGCAAGCCGTCTCCCCTATGCCTTGACCTGTAATTTTCATGGAGAAAGATAGAGGACCAAATGCCAATAAAATTATTACCCTGCGTGATAAGGTTAAAATTCGTGGATTCGTAGTCATCAGAGAAGTCCCAAAGATTTATTTGCTTTATTTGCTTTAAGTGATTGTTTATTTTTTGAACGCTTTTTCTACCAAACTGCTTCCGCCGAAGTCAATGTCAAACCCCTAATTTTACCTAACTAACGGACTCGATTCACATTTAATAATTGAGAATAAAAATAATCATATTTTTAAAATCAATCCTCAGTGAAAGAACTAAGAAAATTTACCTACAAAGGAGAGACCTACACCCCTAACCCCTCCTTGCTCTATCCATCGAGAAACCACCAGGCTAAAATGGAAGAGCACTAACCATTAAGCCAAGGGGTACACCATGCCTCGTCTTTTTTATATCCTTGTTTCCCTAACTACTCTCTTCAGCTCTCTGGGTTGTTCTGTCCAGAGACAAGATCAGGTAAGACCCATCCAACATGAGACAAGACCCCCCACAGAGCTAGAGATTGGAACCTTCACCCGTAGAAGCATCATAGCGCCTACTAAACTAGATCCCCCGGGATTGACCCTCGAAGAGCAGACCGTTTGTACAGACGACAAGGCTTTGCTTTTAAAAACGAAGGCTGAGGATCGCAACGTCGATTACTACGAGTTCCAAAATTGTCAGAAAGGCACTCAAAACTGTTCTAGGGGGACTTTTCTTGCCCAAAGCCCCCTTATCGGGATGGACAAAGATGAAGAGCGAGAGATCTCCGTCCGCGCCTGCCTCGATAGCAACCACAATGCTGATCCCAGTATAGAGTGCGCACAGTGGACTCCGTCCCAACTCTTTGCTTTTAAGAGGAATCACTCCGAAACCTCAACCCTGCTGAAGTCACAGCTCGTTCTCAGGAATCAGATGGTTAAAACCTGTGAAAATATCCGAGAAGCCATGGCTGACTATCTTAAAACCCCGGGAGACAAGTCTGAGCAGGCCTTTCGTCTGATGGTGCACAGTCACCTTGAATACGTCGGCATTCAATTCTGCCAAGAAACACTGCTCTCCAGAACCCTCGATATTGCTGATGCCCTTGCTGCTCTCGAGGCGAGTCGAAATCAAAACACAAAAGCAATGCCAGCAGGGATGCAGCCCGTCATCCAGGTCGTTTCCCAAGAAAGAGCCCTCGTCACCGGCGTCGCCTTTATCGGTCTCGGACTGGCCGGAGTGGGGCTTGGTGGGTGGGGAGCCTGGACAAAATTCCAAAACACAAAATCTGCAGAGGCCACAAGAATCGGGGAAGCACTGCTCGTGATTGAAAAGAAAACACGAGCTCTGCACATAAAAGATTTGGAATACGAAAAGACTATCCTAGAAGGGATCGAAAATGAATTAAGAGCTGCAGGAGCTGGAGCGGAAAGTATTGAGGAGAAAATTCTTGAAGCAGACGGAGTGATCGAAGAGAAGCTAAAGGCCATCCAAGCCGAGTGGCGTGGATACAAGATCAACGGTCAAGATATCAACTTTGAGGTAAGATTCAGACAAGCTATCAACCGCAGGAACGCTGCAGAAATAGAAGGAGTGATTGAAAATCTTTTCGGGGACTATGCCGACTCTGCAGGATTTTTTAGAAGACTGGGCATAGCCGCTAAAGACTTTATGGACAACATGCACCAAGGCACTCTTGAAGGCCAGGAGGGAATCTATAGAGATCTCGTCCTAGCTGTTGAACGTAAAAAGATGCTCGCTGATCTCCATCAAAAAGTAGTCTCGGGTGTGGGTGATGCTCCTTCTGTGGATCGATTACACAGCCTGAGTGCAGACGCCTTCAAAGTTAGCAGGCAGCGACTTCAAGAGCAGATAAGTGCTATCGAAGTAAGTTGGAAAAATCGACTCAGACAGTACACAAGCGTAGCTATGACTGGAGCAGCAACTGGAGCCGTTCGTGGTGGAGTCCTAGGAGCTGTTACGGGGACCATATTAGGTGAATACATCCTTCGAGGTCCTCTTTCCGGCATGGGAGGATCCTGGCTAGGCATGAAACTAGGTGTGGCTGGTACCCTTATCGGAGCAGGACAAGGGGCCTATAATGCCATCGTCGCTAAGCATGGTGATTTGAAAGGTCCAGAGTGGGGAGTTCAAGAGGAACTGCTCAAGACACCTACTGGCAGACGCCTACTCGAAAAGGATTTGAGGGCAGATGAAGCCGTAAAAATCCGGGAAAGTACGAGTCCCGGGGTTAGGAGAGGTGAGTTTACAAGCAAGATCGTGGCCGCAGCTCCCTCTATGGTAGGAATGATACTAGCAGGGGGACTCGGAGCCCTCGGTGTTCGAGAACTTATGTTGGTTTCAAGTGCGCAGAAGGACTTCGCTGCTCGTTATCAAAAACTCTACTCCAATGCCCAAGTCATCAAAACCAAGTACCAAAAAAGTTTGAATGAACTCTTAACGGGCAACTGCAGCACCGCAAACCTTTGATGGCATCCACTGCGCCAACCTGTCTAAGTATTCCAATTTGATCATTGCGGGGGAGCCATAGGCGACGAAGCCATCTAAACTAGTTTACGACAAAGTCGAAATAACGATCTTTGAAAGGTTCATCTTTTAAAGTGAAGTGCCACCACTCTTTATCATAATTTTTAAATCCATGCTTCTCCATCAGTGATCTTAGTAACAGTCTTCTTTGCTTTTGCTGAGTACCGAGACTTGGATTTTCAGGATGAGAAAGTGGATCAAAGCAGTCGAAGCCTGTCCCAAAGTCTAAACTATTATCCTTAAATCGCTCTTCTGCAGGGGCATAACACGGGATAAGAGCTTGCCCATCGTGATAAAAAGCTTGCTGGCCGACAGGCAGAGTAACGATAGTAAGATCCACCGTACTCCCTCGACTATGCCCTGACTTCTCAGCAATATAACCGTCAAGGAAGAGTCTATCCTTCTCCACCATGGGATAAAATTCCTGCTTCGTCTTTGTATCCTGCAAGTCTTTTGCCCAGGCTACAAAGTGATCGACAGCACGTTGTGGACGATAGCAGTCATAAACTTTCAGAGACAAGGAGAATGCTCGCAATTCAGCCTGCACCAAAGCGAGAGCCTGTGCTGCAGGCACCGTTAAAATACACGATCCAGCCTCATAACCATGGATAGGCTTACCGATAAAGTTATGCTCTTCAGCATACCTCATCTCTTGAATAATCGACGCATCGACACTCACTAGACGGGTAAAACCACCTGGAAGAGCAGTACCGTGAGCAGGATCAGCCAACTCCGTTTTTAGAGATGCCGCACATGAGCTCAAGACGAGACCCAGCACCAAAAATGGGCACAACAATTTACGGATACCTTCTAACATTTTTCAGCCTCAATCAGTACATAGCCCTAGAAACCATCCTATGATGTTATAGTTTAAAAAAAGGAAAATAGAAAGCCTTCAGCCTTTTGCAAGGAGATCAAATGACGAGCTCAAAGTCTGATGTGATGATTATAGGTGGAGGTGCGGTAGGACTTTGTTCTGCCTATTATTTAAACAAAGAAGGCTTGTCTGTCACTGTCCTTGACCAGGGGGAAATAGGACATGGCTCCTCCTTACGCAACGCCGGCTACCTAAGCCCCAGCCACTTCATCCCCTTGGCTGCACCTGGTGTGTTTACGCAAGGACTGAAGTGGATGTTGAACCCTCGCAGTCCTCTCTATATCAAACCCCGTTTGGATCCAGATTTTTTGAAGTGGAGCTGGAACTTCGCTAAATCCTGTAATGAGAGCAAGGTTCAAAAAGCAATCCCGGTTTTAAGAGACTTGTTAAATGCCAGTAAAGATTTCACCCAAAAAATAGCCAGTGATACAGGTATCGACTTTGAAATACAAAAGAGGGGTATAAACTTACTTTTCTACTCCGAGAAAGGTCGAAAAAAATGCGAGCATGAACTCGAGATCGCTCATAAAATCGGTATGGATGCCGAAATGTTGAACCAGCAAGAATTACAAAATCGCGACCCCGATATCGAGTTCCAAGCAGAGGGGGGTCTGCACTTTCCAGGTGACATGCATCTTTCTCCAGAATTGTTTGTGAATAACCTGCATCGTCATCTCAAGCAGCAGGGTGTTCAATTCTTTACCCACACCCGCGTGCAATCTTTCGAACACAACTTGAATGGACCCAAACAAAATCTCTCTAAAGTCATCACAACAAAAGGGGTCTTTGAAGCTAAGAATTTTATTCTAGCAGGAGGAGCCTGGTCTGCTGAAATTTTAAAACCACTCAAGATAAAGATGCTTCTCCAAGCTGGTAAGGGCTATAGCATCACTGTCGAAAATCCAGAGATCAAGCCGAATTCTCCTTACATCTTTCTAGAGAAGAGAGTGGCTATTACCCCCTTCTCAAAGAGCCTACGTTTTGCCGGAACTATGGAATTTTCGGGGATCAATCATCACATTCGTGAAGAACGAGTGGAGGCGATCTCAGATGCGCTACCCTTCTATTTTAGAAATATACCAAAACTACAAACGAAAAAGCATCTTGTCTGGTGTGGGCTACGCCCCGTTACCCCAGACGGTATGCCTTACTTGGGTCGCTTAAAGCAGATCCCCAATCTCATCGTAGCGACTGGACATGCCATGCTCGGTATCAGTTTCTCTGCCTTGACTGGCACCGTTGTCAGAGATCTTGTAGCAGAGTTCAAGTCCCCCTACGATTTAACTCTCTTGAATCCCAATCGATTTGACTGACCTCTTGGGAGAAACCAGCTGCGCAGTTTTCTCCCAACCCCTCTTCCTTGCAAGAACCTCGTAACCCTCTTCCTTGCAAAATCAGCCATATAAATTTGTTGTAGCGGAATTCTCAAAGTTTAGGCAAAACAATCTGCATCAATCAGAGGTCCATTTTCTTTTAAACCAAGACATGAAGTGAAATGAACACGATGCAAGAATCGTCAAGATACCGTAAATATTTAAACTTATTTATTCTTATATTTATGAGCCCCTGGCTTTACGCAGGAAGCCCTACTACTCCTCACAACCAAGAAGAAGGATGGGATCCAGAAGTTCCTAAGTTAGAGAAGTTAGAGGGGGAGGACAGAACAGATGCCGTCAATAGATCAGATGCAAACCCCGCTCTTTCAGGTTTTTCAGACCCGCTAGGTGCAAATCCCTTGTGGGATGATAGCGACCTTGATCCACCCCCATTCTTTCCGGGAGGAGGGGGATCTGGCTTCTCTCATTACCACCCTCTTCCGCTGCCGCTCCCAATCGCTCCACCAGCCATAGACGCAGTGGAACCCCTCCCTCCCGAAATTCTTGCAGAAGGATCACCTGAACAAGTCGCGAGAAGAGCTATGCCGGAAGGGGCCTGGCTGACTGTGGTATGCGATCTCGACGAAACCTTTATCTATGGCCGGACAGGGACGAACGAGGTGAGACCCTATGGCATGCAACTATTGAACTATCTGGGTTTCTTTGAGGATATTGAACTTGTCGTTTGGACAGCAGGTCAAAGGTACTATGCTCTGGGACTCCTTCGAACCATCGCTGCGCAGATGGAGAGAGCTGGACACCGCCTCAGAGTACACCAGTTGATTGTTGCAGGACCTTGGATGAGACAGCCCCCAGGATCTGCATATGTCAAGAATGTACGCCTTCTGAATCGGGCACACGCACTCATGATTGAAAACAATCACCATATAGCATCCAATACTGGAGTCCCCACACTGCTACTCCCAGACTTTGTTGGGAACATGCCGCACGACCAGGTGCTTCACACCGTATCTTACCTCGTATACTGGCTTGTCGACGTAGCTCGTAGAGTTTTTGCGGAAGGTCAAGCTTTGCCAGCAGATCACGTGGTTCGAATCCTCTTTGATCGAGAACTTCACAACTACCTTGCTCAGGAAGGATATCAGCTGCTTCTGCTCGTTACAGGACCTCGACTGGAGGATTTGCTTCGAATAGGAGCTCCGAGAAGACCCCGCCCACAAGAGGAAGCCCCTTAACAGGCGGGTTATGGGGTGCTGCCTAAGATCTGAAAAAAGGCATGCACATGGGCGGAGCGCAAAGCTAAGCGTCTTTCCAATCGGGACGAGAACATGTCTAGGTCTTGTAGATAACACCAGAGCATCTTCACTCTGCCAAATGTTGGTTTAGAAAAAGCAATATCCTCAAACGATCTCACATTCAGGAGAGGGAGTAATTTCAAATTGATCTCATGCCATTCCTTGTACTGATCCAGGGGAGGTCTTGTAAAGATGTCTGCATGCTGTCCAATCCAGTTCAGTAGTTTTTCCGGATCTTGAGCATAGCTCTCTGTCAGGAGAGCGAATGCTCTGAGAAACTCGAAGACAAGAGCCTCCGATATCTGCACAGGCTCACTTCTCAGCTCAGCAAAAATCCATGGATTTCTAAGAGCCCCTCGCCCTATCATGACAGCTTGCACCTCAGGAGCTAGCTCCATTCGACTCAAAAACGAAGGTCCGTCAACAATATCACCAGAGCCTATCGTGTCGGTGGACAAATTTTGGGCTGCTTTTCCTATGAGTTCCCAATTAGCAAGTCCGGTATAACGCTGCTCCTTTGTCCGACCATGAATCGTCAGATGAGCCAACGGAACATCAGCTAGACTTTGATAGAGATCCGTAAACAAACTGTCGTCATCAAAGCCAGTCCTCATCTTAATCGCAAGTTGTCCTGGCTTGAGATGAGAGTTTATAGACCGAACCATCTTGTGAAATATATCCACCGATTGGAGTAGACTACTCCCAGAACCATGACCGAGAACTTTTTTAGAAGGACAGCCACAGTTCAATTCTACCTTTGGGAATTCTGCAAAAAATCGCCTCACTGTCGAAACAAAAAAATCCGCAGAGGGGGTCATCAGCTGGGGGGTAAGTTTATAAGTGGTCACTTCTTTAACGAGAGGGTGAAACAACTCAGGTGCCCAGAGCATAGGGACTTCATTCGGAAATGTCTCTGTAAGCCGAAGGAAGGGGGTCGACAAGAAATCAGGTCTAGCAGCCCAGTGCATACAAAGCCGTAGGGGGAAATCACTGACCCCCTCCATCGGAGCTAAACCTATCTTGGTGTTCATCATCACCCTATTTTTTCACTTCACTCCAAAGCTCTTCCCATTCGTCCTTACGCAAATTTGAAATATGTTTACCTTGTTTTGCTACAAGATCCTCCATAGCCGCAAAGCGTTTTAAGAACTTCTGATTCCCCTGGGAAGCCGTCATTTCAGGATCAAGATCAAGATGACGACACACTTGGGCTAGGGAAAAATACACATCACCTATTTCTTCCTGTAGGCGCGCCTTATTTTCTCTTGTGGCACTTAGTTGCCACTCCTCTTGCAACTCTTTGACTTCAGAGAAGAACTGCTGCAAAACAGCATCTGTCTCATCCCAATCAAAACCCACTCGCTGGGCAACACTTCCAATCTTGGCAGCTTGACTTGTAGCTGGAAAAATTTTATGCACTTTTTGCTGCTGCATAAAAGAAGCTTCAGCCTTAGGGTTTTCAGCTTTTTTAATCTCATACCATCGCTTGTAGATTTGACTGAGTTCCCTCTCTTGCTTTTCTTCTTCCGTGCCAAAAACATGGGGGTGCCGACGAGTCATTTTGTCATGAATGGCCTGAATAACTTGATCGATCGTAAAGGTCTTGGCATCAGCTCCAAGCTGGGCATTTAAAACAACTTGTAGAAGAATGTCCCCCAACTCATCACAGATTTTAGCAGGGTCATCTTCTTGCACGGCAGCAGAAACCTCGTAGGCTTCTTCCACTAAAAATTTCATCAAACTCTGGTGCGTCTGGCTCAGATCCCAAGGACAACCTTTTATGGGATCCCGCAAAGTTGCGACTAGCTCACAAAATTGTGCGAATAACTCTTTAGCGTTATCAAAACGGCTTGTGACAGGCAGCGACATGTGGGTAGTTCCTACTGAGAATGAAAAAATAGGTCCCTGTATAACATGCAAGCGAACCACCCCGCAAGGTTTGATGATCTAAAGAAAAACGGGGAGGGGAGCCTGCAAAGAAACGGGGAGGGGAGCCTGCAAAGAAACGGGGAGGGGAGCCTGCAAAGAAACGGGGAGGGGAGCCTGCAAAGAAATGGGGAGGGGAGCCTGCAAAGAAATGGGGAGGGGAGCCTGAGGGGAGGGAACGACCCCTCAGCAAAAGAAACTACGAGCTCTTCGCCAAGAGCGGATCTTGTTCAAAAATTTTAATATATTCAGGAGGCATCTTCAGGGGGTAGCCCGCTGGCGGCCTATGAGAGCTAGGGGGGAGAGAGCCGCTGATGAGCTCTGGGTTCCACTTCTTGATCGTCTTGAGAGGAACCCCGATCACCTGAGCGATCCGCTGTAGATCAAGCTGTTTCTTTATCCTGACAGCGGTCCGCGGTAGAGGTGGGCGTAGATCCTGCCCCCGCTCAAAACCATTTTTTTCTCGCTGTTCACCCACTATAATCGCCGCCAGCAGTTTGGGAACAAACTGCTTCGTCTCTCTTTTTAGGTGCGGCGTTCGAATCAAAGACCAATAATCTCTCGTCCCACTTTTACGCATGGCATCTTCTACCGCCCGAGGTCCACCGTTATAAGCGGCAAAGACCAAGTGCCAGTCCTGAAAAATTCCATAGAGGCTTTTGAGATACCGCGCAGCAGCCCTTGTCGACTGAATGGGGTCTTTCCTCTCGTCTACCCATGAATTCACCTTCAAACCGTAGAGTCGAGCTGTCCCCTCCACAAACTGCCAGAGACCCACCGCCCTAGCTGGGGATCGAGCCTGGTGATCGAGACCCGACTCAATCATCGCAAGATAGATCATCTCTGGGGGGAGGCCTGCTTCCTTTAAAATAGGCCTCAGGCTCTCCTCTAAAGCATCCCTGCGTTGAAGCCACTCAGCAAAGGTTCGTCTGGCACGACGATTAAAAAAATCAACCCACTCTGCCACCTCTGCATTGTTTTGATGAAGAGGAACTGAGCCAAAAAGCCCCTGCTCCTGTCTAGTCAACTTTGTGATCACATAATGCAAAGCTTTATCGTCTAAGGCTTCTTTTTGGGAAGGAGAAAGCTCAGTCTGGGGGTATCTCTTCTTGTACTTATTCAGAAATTGAGATTTCAAATATTCTACGTAAACATCATCCTCAGAGAACCCCTCTCGCCGCAGCGCTTCTACCTCTATGTCATGATCTGTATCTGCTAAACCGATGTCATGCAGGTCATCGAACCAACGATCACTTTCTTCTCGAATGTCTGGATCCTGAATCAAGGAAGGGTTCTTTTTCTGATCGATTTCTTTATAAAAATGGGAGCAACTCACAATGGCAAAGGATAGAAAAATAGAGGATAAACTCCTCAAACTGGGCCATTTGAGCCCCCTCGATGGAACTCCAACCTGGCCTTTACACGGAGATTGCTTCGCTGCGCTCGCAATGACGTGGCTCTGCGATAAATACTTGGACAGCTTGGCTCGGGGTGACAGAGACTTATTCGTGAGCAACCGGAGTGGAAGCTTTGCAATCTTTGAACGACTCACTGAGAGAGACATTGAGTTCCTTTAATAAATCGTATTCTCGAGCAGAACCTACACGACCAAAATACTCCGTGATCTGTAAAGCAGACTCCGGACTCATGCTTTCGAGTATACGGGTGGTTTGTTTTTTAGATAATGTCTTAAAAAATCTAACGACAAGATCTTTGTCCATCTTCTCAATGATCGGAGCGGCTTTTTTAGGTTCCATCTTCGCATAAACTTCTGTCAACTCAGCGAGCCTCTCATCAGAGAGCATCTTTTCTTTTTGCACAGTTTTTACAAAAAAGTCACGTTCTTCTTGCAATGATTTCAATTTTTTTTCAAGATTCCTCTCTACCTCTTTGAAAAAAGTTACTTTTTTCTTGAGATCTTCCATTTTTTGATCAATCTCTCTTTTCGTTTTTTGAGCTGCTGTGCGGTATCTTTCCAGCTCTTCTTTCTGAGCTTTTTGAATATCGAGGCTCGGCAAATGAATAAGATCCGAAAGATAATCCCGCACCTGATCCTGCAAGCTTTTTTCTGCAGCTTCTTTCGGAGCAGGAGCATTCTCAAGAGCGACCTCCTCTCCATCGGACTTGACTACTGACTCTGGCTTCTTCTCCTCTTGGCTCAAATCCTTAGCTTCGTCCTTATTTTTGATTTCTTTTTCTTTACCTTCTTTATCTACTTTAATTTCTTGTCCATCCTTCCCTGCATTTTCTTTTTTTTCTTCTTTCTCAACAGCGAAAGTATTTTCTTCTCCAAAAAAAACTAGACCTAATTTCGTCAAAATAATGACAGACAAGACAATAAGCTTAACCGCTATAATTTTCTTTACAAACTTCATCTGAGCTGATCTCTTTGATGATCACTAAAATCGATGCTGGCTCGTTCATCGATCGCTTCTTGTTCTTTTTTATCCAAACATTGGACAAGTTCTAATTGATATTTTTTAATGATTTTTTCGACACCATCGATCTGATTTTTAATCTGGATCACAAGCGACCCTTGTTGCTTGATTTGTTTATCCATAGCCTGTGAAAATCTATGCAGATTGATCCAGTCCTCTTTAACCTTGCTCACACCCTGCTCGTAAACATCGAGTCCTTCGCGAAATAGAGAATTCCGGATGACATTCAGCTTTTCAACCCCATCAAAATAATCTCTCTTCCGCTGATCCATACGAACCATAAGTTCTTCTTTTTTACTTCTCAATCCGTTCATAATCTGCACTTCATTCTCAAGATAAACTTTTTTCATCTTGAGAACCGATCCTATTTTTTTGATTTTTCGTTTGATATCTGTGATCAATTGGCATCGCCTCTATCTGTATAAATACGTACGAGATCATTGATCGTGTTATCAAAAGAAGACTGTTCTTTCATAGTTTGTTTTAAAAATTTTTCTATTTTCGCCATCTTGAGTATGGCCTCATCGAGCAGGGGATGCGTCCCTTTTTGATAGGAGCCCATGAGAATATAATCGATATTTTCTTGGTAAACCCCAATAAGAGCTTTAATATGAGAGGCTAGTTCCAAGTGTTTTGGGTTCACAACATTGCTCATCACCCGACTTGTACTCGTCGGCACTTCGATCGCAGGAAAATGCCCCTTTGCAGCCAAAGAACGAGAAAGATTTAAGTGCCCATCTAAAATAGCCCGCGCACAGTCTGGAATAGGATCATTAAAATCGTCCCCGTCAACCAGAACAGTATAGAGACCACTGATACTGCCTTTACCACTTTCTTGAGGTCCGCATCGTTCTAAGAGCTTAGGAAGTAAAGAAAAAACAGATGGGGGATAACCCTTACTCGTCGGGGGTTCACCAACAGCCAGTCCAATCTCCCTCTGAGCTTGAGCCACACGAGTCAGACTATCCATCATCAAAAGAACTTTTTTGCCACACATCGAGAAGTATTCTGCAATAGCGGTTGCAACTTTCGCCCCCCTCAATCTCAAGAGGGGAGACTGATCACTAGTCACTACCACGACCACTGACTTTTTAAGACCTTCTGCCCCAAGTTCTTTTTCCAAAAACTCTCTCACCTCACGCCCACGTTCTCCAATCAGAGCGATCACATTGATATCAGCAGCAGAGCCCTTAGCAATCATACCAAGTAGCACGCTCTTCCCAACTCCTGATCCAGCCATAATCCCCATTCTTTGTCCCTCACAAAACGTGAGTAGACCATCGATTGCCTTGATCCCAAGTGGAAGAGTGGTGCTAATCATGGCTCGAGACATAGGGTTCGGGGCCTCATTTTCAACTGGCATCAGGAGAGCATTTTTAGGAACAGCCAGAGCATTAAGAGGTCCTAAAGTAAGCTCTTGCAAGAAAGGATCGATCACTTTACCGAGAAGAAAAGGCCCCACCGGTATACGATCATGCATTTTAGGGCTACTGACACGAGCTCCCGGTGTGATGCCATGGATTTCAGAGAAGGGGAAGAGAAGCGCACGATCGGATCGAAAGCCAACCACCTGAGCGAGTACCGGTTTCTCCTGTCCAAGCACTTCAATTTCAAGGATAGTAGATAGCTGACAACGAGGTAGGGACGCCTCAATAATTTGCCCGATCACCTCACAGACCTGCCCCTCTGGCAACAGGGGTAACGACTTAAAGGCCAGAGATAAATCTTTATTGGAAAATCGTTTCATTTGTAGAGAAGAAAGATGCACCATACAAATTAGGCCTTTTCATCAAAGAGACGTAAATTGGCTTCTTCAAGCAGCTGTGATATGAGCATTGAAATCTGTCCACTGATCGTCCCCAGTTCACTTTCTATACGAAAACCCTGCGGATCAACATCTGGACTTGGACTGATTTTGTCACTGAGCTCCCCAAGATCAAGAGCATGGAGACGCTGCCAATCTTCTGGATGCAATCTGACTTTAAACTCTCCCTTGTTCACACTTGAGGCTATCGCCTTTCTAATCACAGCGAGAAAGGCTTGAGGATTAAGCGTACACTCTCTCTGGAAAAGACTCTGGCACAGCGCCTTTACAATTTCTTGAAAATTTTCTTCTGCCTGTTCAAGCACTGTACTTTTCAGAGAAGAAAGTTCTTTGATACTTTCTGTTAATCGTCTCGTCAGCTCCTTCCACTCCTTCTCAGCCTCTTGCAAAGAATCTTTGTAAGCTTTTTCAAAGGCAATACTTCTGGCTTTCTCGATGGATTCATGCTCTTCCATTTTACGCTCTAAATTGTGCAGATCTTCCTTCTTCTTTAATTCTTCACTTTTGATAGACTCACTTAGATCGGAAGAATCTCCTTCGATCGGTTTGATGTTTTTATCCATATCTTTCAAGATCTCTATAGATCGAATGGAGTTTTTTTGTGGAAATTGAAGTTCCTTAAGTTTACTTTCATCTAAGGCTTGCCCTGTTTTATCGGCATCTTTATAAGCAGATGATGTTACATGATTTTGAAAAGTCAGATTCGGATCCACAAAGTCCGCTTCTCTTTCTTCTTGTTCTTCTCTTTCTTCTTGCTCTTTTCTCCTCTCTTCTTCTTTTGATGGTTTTTCCCTCGGTCTCATAAAACCATCATCGTTCATGAAGATATCTTCATCTTCTGACTCTTCATCTCCTTTCTTATGCCGCTTTTTTAACTCCTCCCATTCTTGGGTAAAATCCTTCGGAACAATCACTGCTCTTTTGTAGTCTTTCTCAAAATTTTCATCGAAGGAGGCTGCTTTTTTTACAGACCTTGCCAACTCAGACGCAGAGTGAAGCCTGCTGTGGATGATCGTTGCAAATTCATTATCGGAACTAGCCAGTTTACTTTTATGAATATCAATAAAATTGTATTCCGTAATCTCAACTCTTTTCAAAAGATGACTGCCTGACTTGAAGAACTTCCCTCGTCTTTTTCTCTCTCCATCTTCAAACATGAACTAAGCTCCCCCTACCTGTGTTGGGTTCATAAGCATACGCAGAGCTTCCGTGGTCCGCTTCGGCTCATTCCTAGCCAAGAACATCACCTGCTCTTTCGGAGTCAGCTTCTCAAAGGGGATTTCTTCTTGTACTTTCACACTTTGCATACTGCCCATCTCAAGTTCAGGTTTATATTCTTCAATGATGCTCTGAGCTTGTTTTTTCTCTGGGTCATACATAAGCCAGCGAAAATAAGGGCGGACGATGAAGGCAAAGAAAAGAATCAAAGCCAGAGCAATGACTCCCGCAAAAGCCATTTTGGAGAGATACTCCCTATCATCTTCCTTCTGAATTTTAATAGCTGTAATCTGCGTGTTATCCAATTCAAACATCATATTCTGCACAGTCAGAGAATCCCGACCCTCTTTAAATCCAACAGCATCTTTAACAAGAGCTTCTATTTTTTTCATTTCCTCAGGAGATCGAGGCACAAACTTAGAAGCCGCTCCATCGATTGGAAAATCCTGTTTGCCATCGACAATGGTTGAGATCGTCAAACGAACAATATTACCGACGGCTAGTGTCTTCTCACTGATTTTTTTAGAGAACTCATAGTTGACCATCTCCGTTTCTTTTTTACTGCCACTTTTATTAGCCTTAGCGATGACATCTTCCTGTTCACCTGGAACATTCGATTTGCTCCCTGGGATCCCTGTCGGAGACAGCCCCTCACCTTGCATAGAAAATCCGGTCGTATTTTTTGAAACCACCACGGTGTTATCGGGATCGACATTGGAAATCGTTTGTTTTTCCTGGGTAAAATCAACTTCTGCATCGACTTTAGCGTCAACCTTTTCAATCCCAACGACTTTCCCCAATATAGATCGAATCCTTTGCTCTAAATTATGTTCTATCGTCGTCTTAAAATTGAGAAGGTCATTCGTCTGCCGAGATGATGGGTCATTTGACTCGATCTCGGTCAGCATGTTCCCTTCTGAGTCAAGAATGGTTATGCCTTTTGGCTCCAGTCCTTCTACAGAGCGAGACACAAGATGTTGAATACCTCTGATCTGTTTCTTGTCGATATGAAATCCCTGTTTCGTGCTCAAATAAATCGCAGCTGTCGGCTGCTTTTGCTCACGAATAAACAGTGAATTTTTAGGCATGACGATGTGAACTCGAGCTGTTTTGATTCCTTCAATGGAAGAGATCGTCCTCGACAGTTCCCCTTGGATAGCCCTCAGTTTGTGGATCTCTTGTTCAAATTCGGTTCGCGAGAAATCACTCTCATCAAACTTTTCCCAGCCAACAAGACCTTTATTAGGAAGACCCTCTTGACTCAGGATCAGACGTAATCGATCGATGTCCGACTTAGGAACTTGAATGCCTGTTTTGTCTATAATGTAGTCCTGGATCTCATTCTTCTTGAGAACAGAACTGATGGAGCTCACATCTTCTGGAGAAAGATCCGTATAAAGATACTGCCGTTCTGGTTGGCTTTTTATAAAAACAATCGAACTTATACTGATCAAAACGGTCAGAACGAGTCCTCCCAGCATCATCTTTTTAGCGATGCTTAGACTCGTAAAAAATTCTAAGAGATAGACTCGAACCTTCTCGAAATAAGCAGTTAGCTTTTCCAAAAACCCACCCTTCTTCTAGAAATAAACCTATCTAGACAGGCATCTTCATCACATCTTGATAAGCTTCCAAAGCTTTGTTGCGAACTTGAACGAGAAGATTAAAACTGAGCTCAGCCTGTGTAAGGGCAAGCATAGTCTCATGAAGGGCTTCTTTTTTTCCTGAAGCCATCTCTGATGACATGCGATCCGCTGAAAGTTGTAGGCTGTTGACATCTTTCACACTGTCCATAAGGTGTTCATAAAAAGACGAGCCTTGACTGGAAGAAATGTTATTCTTCTGACTTTCTCCCACAGAACTTTGATCGACCTGAGATATCTGTGATATCCTTGCGATTTGACTTGTACTATCCATCGTCATTTACCTATTTCTAGCGTTTTTTGAGCCATGCTTTTTGCTTCATTGAAGGCTGTTATATTCGCCTCATAAGCTCTTGTGGCAGCGATCATATTGACCATCTCACTCATCACCTGCACGTTTGGCATCGCCACATAACCTTTCTCATCAGCATCGGCATGAGAGGGATCAAAAACCATTCTCGGCTCTTTCATGTCATGATGAATATCGATCACTTCCACCTTTTTAAGTTGAGCACTCATACTTTCATCAAGAAAATCTTCAAACTCGCTGCCTAGGGGCACAGCTGAAAAGACGACATCCTGTCTCTTGTAAGGGCCACCTTCTGGAGTTCTTGTCGTCTGAGCATTGGCTAAATTCGTACTCAAGATATTCATCCGCAGACGCTGAGCGGCCAAAGCTGAAGAACTAATCCCGAGAGATTTAAAAAAATCACTCATCATCGACCTCCGTTGATCGCATATTTTAGGATGCCTATCTTCCGATTGAGACTTTCCACAACAGAGCGGTAAAGGAGCTGATTTTGAGCCAAAAGAGACATCTCTTTATCAACATCGACGGTATTCCCATCATTACCAACACTCTCAGACGGCCGGACAGACACACGCGGATCAATTTTCCCTTCTGCAGACACACCAGTCTGTTTGAAGTGCATGGCTTTTGTGACCTTCAAACCAGAACCCTGCTCTGCAAGTTCAGCTACAGATTGAAGCTCTTTTTCAAAATCATAGCTCAAAGCCCTATAACCAGGGGTCTCAGCATTCGCAATATTGCTATGCAAAACCTGTGACCGAGTGAGCCGCTGCTCTAGCGAAGCCATCTGCAGACGGTCTGAGAAATTAAAGATGTCAAGAAGAGAGGAACTCATACGTTTGGTTTTCCTGTCAGTGGTCCAATCACTTCATAACCTTCCATCGTAAATTCATTAATTTTATTGCGCAGGGTTCTCAGACTAATCCCAAGAGTTTTAGCGGCGTGCGTCCTATTGCCTTGATGACTCTTCAATGTTTCTAAGATAAAGTTTGTCTCCACCAAGCGAAGCGTCTGGCCCAAAGGCAAATGAGAAACCCACTCCAGTTGATTAGCTTTTTGACTAGGATTGTGAATATCGAGAGGGATGACATCCTTTGTCAGGAGATCATTCGAACAAAGAATCACTGATCTCTGAATGATATTCTGCAATTCTCTGACATTACCAGGCCAGTTGTGATGCAAGAGTTTTTGCATGGCTTCTTCAGAAAAACGCAGTCCAGGTCTTCCAAAGTTTTGACGACACTCCGCCAAAAATTTTTCTGCCAGCAAACTTATATCTTTGGGACGTTCTCGCAGCGGAGGAATCTCTATGTGAATCACATAAAGTCGGTAATAAAGATCCTGTCTAAATTTACCTTGGGCGACTGTTTTGGATATATCCCGGTTGCTTGTCGCAAGGATACGAGTGTTGATGGGTACATTGGTCATAGACCCGATCCTGTCGATAACCTTTTCCTGCAAAACTCTCAAAAACTTAGCTTGCAAGTTAAGATCCATCTCCGTGATTTCATCGAGCAGTAAAGTCCCGTTGCTTGCAAGTTCAAATTTACCAATATGTCTTTGGTGTGCACCTGTAAAGGCACCCTTTTCAAAACCAAAGAGTTCACTCTCTAGAAGGGTCGGAGGCATAGCTGCACAGTTGATTGCTACATAAGGCCTTTCCTCTGAATTAGAAAAAGCGGCATCATGTATAGCCTTAGCAATGACTTCCTTCCCAACACCGGACTCCCCTGTTATCAAAACGGGAACATTGGTGTCAGCTATCTGCCAGATGATGTCGTGTATCCTTTTCATTTTCTCATCGGCTGTTTCAAAGAGCTGCCGCTGTGGTTCTAGTCGCTTCCCCTTTCGACTTTGAATGTAATCGAGATAACTGCTTGGAGAAAGATGGGAAGATGAGCCGACCTGACCGTGATGGAGAGTTTTCTGATTGTTGATGAACACCACGTTGTTCTCCTTAACGAGTGAGTTGATCCAAGCGTTCTTTCGCTAAACGAGCATAAAACACATTGTTGGCATCTTGACTGGCCTGGGTCAGAGCTGCGACAGCCTCTTCCCTACGACCAGACTTGATGAGTAACAATCCAGCTTTGTAGAAAGACTCAGCTTTTTTATCCCAATCTAAGCTGTGTTCTGCAGCAAAAACATAAGTCCTACCCGCATCTGCAAAAGCATCTTCCTCTCTATATTCCTCAGCCAGTGCAACAAGATCATTGACCCATAGAATTTTAGACTGAGCATGGGATGAAAAGTCTTTCGGATTTGTAGTTTTGAGAAGCAAAAGAGCTCTACGACGCTCTTCTTTCTCACCGAGTTGTTTGAAACGAACAGCCAGTGCATGTATGAGTTGCACAGTAGCAGAAGGATCATCTGTTTTTTCTTTTTGCATTTCACTAAGCTTCGCCTCGTCAGTCTTCGTTTCCGTCGCTTTTTCAGCATGACTTTGACCTGGATTCGACTTGACAGCGAGTTTCTTTTCGAGCATTTGAAGAAGTATCGTGCTGTGACCTTTGAGGGGGCTGCCCTCTAGGGCTAAAGTTTCTAGTTCTTTTTGATAAGCTTTCTGGATCTTGTCCTTCTCTGTTTCATCTAAATCATTCCATGACTTTGTAAGTGCTTCATCGAATTCTTTAGCTTTCTCCATCAGATTCGTTTTTGATATTTTTCCACCCGATTTTTTGTCAGTTTTCATGATGGATAAAGAAAGCGACTGTCCCCAAAAATTAGACATGAAAGCTGTTGTTTTTTGTGTTTTTGAGCCAGCAGAAATCTTATAAGGCTCCAGAGCTTTTTCCGGATGTCCACTCCCCCTATAAGCTTCAGCTAAAGCCAAGGCTACGTCTGTTTCTTCCTGGAGAAGATCCTTATGCACAGCTCCTGGTAGGGACTCATAGAGCTGTGTGGCTTGATCGTATAACCCTATATGACTGGTCTGAATGATACTTTTGGCACAAGATTCCTTGAACTCTCGCTCGAGAGACTTATAGAAAGGATCTGAAGAAGCTGGTTCATATTTTTTGAAATATTCGGCAGCCAAATGAAGGAGGTTTTGAGGAATCAAGAGAGCCTTTTCCTTTTTTTCTTTTTGAACTTGGATGTCATAATGAAAAAGGATAGATTCAGCTAGGAAAGCTGTTTTCCTGCTCTCGAGTTTTTCAAGATTTTTTTCGAGAACTTCTGCAACTTGAGCCGATGCTTCCGGAGGCTTAGATTCCATCAAACTTGCTGGGTCCATCCAGAAGGCCTTTCTCACAGCTGCTTGTGCACGGACCTCGGGGACCACAGAACTCTCAAAAGCTTCCAGTTTTTTTAGGACAGAACTCAGAATTTCTGGCTTTTCTTTAGCTTCTTTGAGTAGGGGCAGACTCTCAATATCGAGTCGCCTCAAACCCGCAAATCTGGAAAGAGGTGACTCCGGAAATTTCTCCATCAGAGTTTGTTCATAAGAATCAGCAAGCACAAAGTTTTCAAGTCCCAAATGGATTTCTGACAAGGCCCAAAGGTGAAGGACATCTCGATCAAACAGACTTGGATCTGTCAGCAAAACCTGCTTGTAAATCACGAAAGCCTTGTGTTCATCCCCAAGATTAAAGAGTTGAAAAGCCTGCTCAGCTGGTGCCAATTTTGATAGAGCTGCTGAGCCTTGTGCTTTTTTACCATCTCCTTCAAAAGCCGTTAGGGGAAGTGGGTACATATACGGGGGGAAAATTTCCTTCCAAGCAGACCCACGCCCCACAGCGGCTTTTTCCAACTGTTCCTCCAGATTCTGAGGAGAACCCCCAGTCTCGATAGACGCCGATGCCGTCGAAACAGGACTCGAACTGTTCACAGCTTGGAAGCCTTGAGCTTCACTCGTTCTGCTGCCCAACATAGTCCAGCCTGAGAGCGGATCGGACTGGGACTCTTTGCTAGAATTTCGAGGACCTTGATCTTCTCCTAGTCCACTTAGGGGCAGTGATGTATAAAGATCTTTCTCAACACTATAGTCCTTATCGAAGATACTGATGCTGATCCGATAAGGTTCTTGAAACTCTTGCACCACAGCTCTGAGTTGCTTATCTCTTAGAAAGAGAGCGACTTCTATGCTCTGATCAGATCTTTCTTTGATGAGAAGACGTTTGATCAAGCGTTCATCGTAGAGTTGCAACGGAGAAAGTTCACCCATCTTTGCACTTTTAAAATGAAGAAGAATAGCTCCTGCCTGATCGTCTGCTCTGTAGTAGACAGGCCCCTCTTGTTCGAGAGTGAGCACCATCTCGTTGCAGCGACCGTTAGCAAAAAGACTTGAGGCATAGCTGATGATAGAAAGGCA
>JAGNWK010000039.1 GCA_017985985.1 Oligoflexales bacterium | reverse complement strand
GACTGAGAAGTCAAGTTACGGCTCGTACTTGGGAACCCGAGGCATTACGTTCTAGGGACCCAGAAGGTTTTCGAGCTAGAACCCCTGAGTCACCTCGTTCTAGGGCTCCAGGAGCATTCCGTTCTAGGGCTCCAGAAGGATTCCGACCAAGAACTTCAGAGTCACCTCGTTCTAGGGCTCCAGAAGGATCCCGTTCTAGGGCTCCAGAAGGATCCCGTTCTAGGTCCCCAGAAGGATTCCGACCAAGAACTTCAGAGTCACCTCGTTCTAGGGCTCCAGAAGGATTCCGTTCTAGGGCTCCAGAAGGATTCCGTTCTAGGGCTCCAGAAGGCTCACGTTTTAGGGACTCAGAGTCCCCTAGACCTACTCGATCTAGTAGAACTCCAGGGTATTCTCCATTGAGGGCTCCCGAGTCTTCCAGACCTAAATTTGCAGAGTCACCGCGGCCTGAGGCTTTAGAGTCTTCGCCAGTTCAAGCCCCTGAGTCTTCCGAGGCTCAGATTCTCGAACTTGCTCGTCCTCGAGTTCAGATAAAACCTGAGACACCAGAACTTTTGCATTACGGGTGGCATGCCTGTATGGCTTTGTTCGAACATAGGAAAGAAGATCTTATTCGAGCTTATGTCGTTGAAAGTCTCATCAAAGATTTTTCGATCGTGCTAAAGCACTGTGCTACAGAGAAAAAAGCCTATCATGTTGTTAGTCCTGAAGAGTTGGAAACCATCACTGGTTCTGTTCATCATGAAGGGGTAGCCATCTTAGCAAAAAGGCAAAAGGTTTGGGCAGAGCAGGAGCTTTTGACGGCTCTAGAACTAAAAGCTGAACCTCTTGTTATCCTTGATCATGTTAAGAATCCTCACAATATCGGTTCTGTTATGAGGATTATGGCTCATTTTGGCTGGAAACATCTATTGACCAGTAAGGAATCCAACCTCCAGGTTTCAGCATCCATGGCTAGGATGAGCGAAGGTGGGAGTGAGCTAGTAAACTTAACATTTTTTGAAGATGAGACAGAGCTCGTTCAAAATCTTAAAAAAATTGGCTATAAATTGCTTGGTAGTTCAAGTCGAGCTAAGACGTCCCTTTACGAGACGAAGCTGCCTTACCCGGCAGTTGCTTTTTTCCTTGGCAACGAAGTATCAGGACTTTCAAAGTCCCTGGGACTTAAACTGGATACGACCCTTCGAATTCCTAGTTCAGGCCTCGTGCAAAGTCTGAATGTCGCTATGTCTTCTTCCCTCTTGCTTGGGGAGTGTGTTCGTCAGCATGGACTTGGCCAGCATGAACCCTCCTAGGAGGGCTATGAGCTATGAATAGTAGGGCTATGACAGCATATCTAGCTCCTGTCGGGTTAGAGCACTGTGTGAAGAGAGAGCTTTCCCATGTGATCGGGCAGTATGGACGATTGTTTTTAACGGAAGGCCCTTTGCAGAGAAGCTTTTGGAGCCAAAATATCTGGCTCAATCCACAGCTCTATCCCATTCGTTCCATCTCACATGCCTCAGAAATTTTGCGGGGCATGCAGAGGAACTGGGCTCTCTACAGTTATGCCCATCATAGACGCTCTCAGCTCATCCAGGAGAAGCTCCCCTTCCTGTCCAACAAGCCACTGACGTTCCTAGGAGCTCTGCCAACAGCAGCGCTTGGGTCCTGGACTCTACTTGAAGACTCTTTGATCTTAGCTTCATCGACTTGTTCAAGTCAGCTTCCCCATGGCGAGTTCACGTTCATAGAGGACAGAGAAAATCCACCGAGTCGGGCCTATCTCAAACTGTGGGAGCTCTTCACTCGACTCGGACGGTATCCAGGTCGAAAGGACGTCTGTCTTGACCTGGGAGCGAGTCCTGGAGGATGGACCTGGGTCCTTGCTCAGCAGTTAGGTTCTCGTGTTATAGCCTACGATCGCAGTCCCCTGGCCCCTCATGTGCAGAGCTTGGCTAATGTTCAGTTCTGCAAAGGAGATGGTTTTAAACTCAGGCCTGACCAGCATCCAGAATTGACTTGGATCTTCTCCGACCTTATTTGCTACCCTGATAAGCTTTACGATTACGTTCAGAAATTTTTAAAAACGTATCCTGATAAAAACTACGTTTTCACGATCAAGTTTCAGGGGGATCTTCACTATGAAGTCCTTGACGCTTTTGCCAAAATAGATGGTAGCCAAATCCTCCATCTTAGTCATAACAAGCATGAATTGACCTGGTACCGTCTCGTCAACGTGAACTAAAAGGGAATCATAAAGCTATAGCCCCAATAGGCGGGTGAGTTGCTTCGGGGTGGAGAAAAAAAAGGTACACTCACAGTTTGACGTGTAGACCCACCTTCTTTTATTCCTGGTAAAAGCTTGAACATCGATCCAAAAGGATTGAGCAAAAAGAGTGTGAGCCCTCCAAGGAAGGAGGAGTTTAGAAGTCTTCCGCTATCTGCGAGTATAGCATTTTGCCAGCGAAAAAATTCGATACCAACTCTAGCTCCGATCATTCCTGTCATGAGGATGTCTTGAATAGATGGAAGCTCTACGATTGCTTCGGCCCCATATTCCCAGGCAAAGGAGACTAGATTTGCGTATATGGTGCATGCACTTGGGGAGAGGCCGTTATTGAGACACATAACCGTATAGGCAGCACCTGCATGAATGTGACCGTAGCCATTAAACCAGCGGATGTCTCCATCCCAGACGGGTCCACTTGTTACATTTTCGTGCCACCTCAAATAAAACCCTTTTGGACTTAAATTTGGTTTGTCATACCATTGACTTTGCTCAGGTGGGAGTAGCCAAAGGGTTGACATGGCTGCAATCGAAAGTCCACCGAGATAGAGAGATTGGATGCCTAGATTATGATAGTCGGGAGATGAGATCTCTGCTCCATTAGATTCAAAGGATGGCATTCTGTCTTCTGAATAGGCTTTAAATGAGATGAAAGATAGTAGCAGAAGGCATATCTTTTTCATAAGAATTCCAAAAATAGCCCGAAACGAGCAGTTTCAAAAATATCGACATCCCGATCATGTCTTAATCCATTAGCTCGCAAAAAGTAGCGACCAGAAAGGCCAGTTTTGATATTTGTATTTTGAAACATGCTCCACTTTGATTCAAAAGAATGTTCTAGATCTTGGTACCATGAGCCTTGATCTTCCATATCGATGCGTAGGGTGGAGTAGATAAAGCTAACATGGAAGGGTAGAAAAAAAGAAATAGAGACCTCCGTTAGGCCTCCATAACCGGCAAAGTCATACAGAGCATTCTTTCGTGTTTCTCGGGGTATT
Source organism: Oligoflexales bacterium (assembly GCA_017985985.1). Taxonomy (GTDB): domain Bacteria; phylum Bdellovibrionota_B; class Oligoflexia; order Oligoflexales; family Bog-1112; genus JAGNWK01. Next base: position 22,916 of record JAGNWK010000039.1, on the reverse strand, counting down.
TTGCTGTGGACATAGTTGGGTGCATAGCGCTGTTTGAGGTAAATCAAGCTAGAATCCACGCCTAGCTCAACGAAATTCCAACGATGGACATATCCAATTCCGGCGACACTGACGGTAAACAGTAAGGAGTCGCTGTAAGGATCATTATCGATAAATTGATCTTTTATTCGGCCTAAAATCGGTAATCTAACAAACAAAGACCTGGTTTTGGTGGAGTCAGCAAGTAAGAAATAGCGAGATTGAAAATGAAAATACTCAATCGGATCATTGACAGAAAGTAAGAATTCTTCATCGAAGCTTTCGTCAGAACTTCGAATAAAAAACTGGCCCGTGCATTGTTTGTGAGAAGGAAGATTATCGACAAGTAGACATTCATTTCTCAGCTCTGCAGAGGCACTTGCTCGTTGAGTGAGGAGAGATGAAATGAGGATTATAGAGAAGAAAGAAACTCGCATCGTCATCTGCTCGAACCCTCCTTCAGAAGTATCTCCTCTATTGGGGGGTGGGTCCAGAAGAAAGTATGGCCGCTGTCAAAAAATTGACAGAGAGCTCTGTTCTTATTTGGGCATGGTAGAATAGTTTGACTACCAATCTATTCTGAATGTGCACTGAAGGAGAGCTTATGAAAAAAGTTGTGATCTCGTTAGTTCTAGCCATGTCTTCTAACTATGCCTTGGCCTTTTCTACTGCAGACTCAAGGTATGAAGGTACAGGGCACTCTATGTCCAGTACGGGAGTTGCTTCAACCTATGCGGCCCGTGTAGAAATCGTACCGGGAGCGGACAACGATGTAGGTGTTCTCAACACTTATACCCTTGAAAATGGTTCAAGATACCTTTGGAATTACACTGTGCGCTCCGGAGATCACGGCATGTTCGCGGTTTGGTCGCAAAACACGGCTATCGGTAACGGTTACTGCATGGACCTGAGTGAAAATGCAGGGAAATGGTGCCATTACTCCTTGAAATTTGACAATCTCCAACTTGAAGAATCCATTATTATGAAAGGCAACAACCTCTTCCGCATGGGTTCAAAATATCTACCTGCTACAGCTATGAAATACATGTGGCGTGAAACTCTCAGTAAACTTGTTCCAGCTCCAACACCAGAACCAACTCCATCTCCAGACACCAACAACCCTGCTCCAGCTCCACTTCCAAACGGCATTGAGTAAAACCTAGGTACTCACCATAAGGAGCAAGGAAGAGGTTTTGGGAGAAAATGTGCAGCTGGTTTCTCCCAAAAAAGAGCTCAAGTCCATTAGGTGGACCTGGGCTCTTTATTTTTGGAGGGCTCTCAAATTTTTTGACTTGTTTTGCTGAGAACGAGGGTGACACAGGAGTCCGACCAAAGATTGATGGCACTCTCCAGCATATCTAACCAGGTGTAAAAAGGGAGGATGATCCCCATAAGAGTTAGGGGTAGATTAGCCTGTGCAACGAGGGCACTTGCCAGGAAGAAACAGCCCATAGGAACTCCTGCATGTCCCATGGCTACGATAGTGGAGATGACGGTCCATTGCATGAGCTCAAGGTTAGAGAACACCACCCCATGGCTTTCACTAACAAAGAGAAAAGTGATAAGAATAAAACCAGCACAGGCGTTCATATTCACACTTGTGCAGAGGGGAAAGGAAAAGCCACTGATTCGCCTGCTCACAGAGAGCTCTTTCTCGGCGCACGTCATGGCTAGGGGCATAGCAGCACAGGATGACTTGCTGAAAAAAGCTAGCGAAAGGGCGGGCCACATTCCTCTGACACTTTCTAGAACAGGGATCCGATGTCTACGGAGTAAGAGTGGCAGAACGAAAAAAGCTTGGACGAGGTTGGCCATAACAATGGCAACCAGGTAGAGGGCTAAGCTTTGCAGGGAAGAGCCTGCTCGCAGATCTCTCATGAAAAGACACGAAAAGGCCCAAACACCAATAGGTAGAGCGAGAGTTATCCCTGTTACAATTTTCATAAAAAGAGCGAGGAAACTACTGAAAAACTCATGCAAGGTCTTGCGTTGTTCCCCTGCCAAGGTGAGAGCTGCAAGTCCCATAAGCAGGGCCGTTATCACAACGGCTATCGAGTTGCCTTCAATAAACGGGCGGAGGAAGTTGTCAGGAAAGATTTTCTTTAAATTTGAAAAATAACTATCAAAAGAAGCAGGTCCTACAGTGACAAGGTCTGTACCTGTTTTGATAGCGGGTCTAAGCAAAAGATAAATAGACAGAGAAACACAAGAGGAGGCAAAGGTCGTACCAAGAGATAAAGCTAGGACTCTTATTCCCAACTTACGAACCTGTCCCAAGTCACTAAGACCCGAGACGGCAGAGAGGAGGGAGAGAAAAATAATGGGAAGACTGACCGCTTTAAACATGTTCATGAAGAGATCAGCGAGAACAGTTGCAAGGCTGTAGCACCAATTCAGATCAGCAAAGCCAGCGGCGAGTCCAAGAACCATGCTTATGAGCATGAGGAGGGGTTTACTTATAAAACCGAACATTTTCTACTATCCAATGTAGGAGTAAAGATCTACGGAAGGGTCCGCTACAGCAATGAAACTGGGGTTAGCTAGGGCTTCTTTCCGATAGGGAAGGACCTCCCCCTCTAGGGTACAGACTTTACCGCCAGCAGCTTCTAAAATGCACTGCCCTGCTGCGGTGTCCCATTCCTGGGTCCGTCCATTGCGGATATAGAAATCGCCGACACCCTCAGCGAGCCGACACAGTTTAATGGAGCTAGATATAGCCTTTAGCGAACCTTTCGGCCACTTTTTTTGGAATTCATTGATAATAGACTCCTTGGGCCGCCTGCTGACGAGGCGGACAAAATCTTCCCGCATGCTTTGTGTATGGAGAGCCTGAATGGGGCCACCTGATGTTTGCTTATAACTACCGGCACCAATAAGACCATAGAAGAGCTCAGAGCTCAGAGGGGCATAAATAATACCGAGCAGTGGCTTCGTACCCTGAATAAGGGATATATTGATAGTAAAATCGCCAGTTTTTTGGATGTATTCCCTGGTCCCATCGATGGGGTCAATCAACCAAAAAAATTCCCCAGTATAGGCGCCGGTTCTTTCCCATAAACCGAGCTCAGATGGGTCATAGCTTTCCTCACTGACGACAGGAATCTCAGGGAAAAGCTGAAGGAGACGCCGTTCGATGATTTCATGGGCAGCAATATCGCCACTAGTTACGGGGGATTGATCCGATTTCTTTTTTACCTCAAGTTTGAGGACCCCATTATAAAAGTCCATCGTACGAAGACCTGCCTCTACGGCAAGATCGTTGAGATCTTGGATAGAGGACTCTAATCTTTGCTGTAAATTCATGGTAATGCTCACTTATTATCCAGACACGATAGATTCAGCGACTCTAGAGGCTGTCGACGTAAGGCATGCAAACGACACCGCCATCCAAAGGATTACTTGTATAGCATAGCTTGAAGGTAGAGGCACGCGCAGCTTCTTCTTCAATGGACTTTGCCAAAGGGCTTTTCTCAAGTAGCGATAAGGGTAAGACTTGGAAACTAACAGATCTAAGTAAAGGTCTGACTAGTTCGAATGTTATCTCAGTACTGGTGCTGGGAACAACGATACTTTTGGGAACTGAGTTTGGTCTTTCCCTATCAAGAGATTCAGGTCTAACTTGGACTAAAAAAACTAAACATGACGGTTTCACGAGTAAAGAGGTCCTAGATTTTTCTGTAAGTGAAAGCCAAGTTCCAAATCCAGTGCAAACTATTTATGCCGCAACTGCAGAAGGGGTTTTTGTTTCCAAGGACCAAGGAGAAACTTGGGTTCAAAGAATTGTGAAGGAGTGATGCCAGGGGTAGGAGAGGTTCCTCTCCCCTAGAGCTGAAAAACGAGTTCTAGCGGTTTTCTAGCTGGGTAAGGTTTCAAGTGGGGGAGCCAAGTTCCATCCCCTGTGATTTTTTATCGCACACCAGATCTGATGACAGACCCTCATCTACTTCTTCAGCAACTCCTTTTCTCATTCGAAGAGGGATAAGAATGGCGTAGATAGCGAGGGAGCAAGCTAGCATCGTGGCGAAGAATCCGCCCCAGCCCCACAAGTCCAAAATTTTTCCCAGCGGATAACCGGTTACAGCAGCCCCTATATAGGCAAAGCACCCTGCGAAGCCATTGGCTGTACAGGCCGCCTTTTTGTCGACAAACTCAGAGGCTGCTAGACCGACAAGCAATTGGGGGCCAAACACAAAAAACCCGAGTAAAGCCATCAGGGTGGCATCTAGCAGATAGGTACCTGGCAGGTACCAGAAGGCAGCAAAACTCAAAACAAGCCCGATGGCACAGCCCATCATGATGGGGACTCTCCGCCCGCGGAAGAAAAAATCTGAGGCCCAACCAGAGATTAAAACCCCGAAGAAACCACCGACTTCAAACCAGGTGATGCTACTCGCCGCCAGGAGTCGATCATAGCCCCTTGCCTTCTCTAAGTAGAGAGCACCCCAGTCCGACATAGCCGTTCTAATGACATACACGAAGAAATAGGACAGGGATAAAATCCAAACCCCCCTGTTGATAAGTACATGTTTGAAGAGAATATCAGACGGGCTTAGCAGTCGAAGTCCTGAAGAAGAAGCTGTGCTTTTTTCTTTTACGGGAGCAGCCACCTGGCGTGATCCGTCTTCGTTAAAATCTTCTATCGGTGGGAGTCCAAGGGTTTGGGGGATGTCTCGTAGTCTATTCGCGAGCCACAAACCGATCGCTATAGCTATGATCCCCGGGACGTACAGAGCCCAACGCCAGCCCCAGGAATGGGCACAGTAAACGGCGATAAGTGGGATGAGTGCTCCGCCGACGTTGTGGGAGGTCGAGTGAAGACTCCACCAAAAGCCTCGTTCGGACGGTTTGCACCAGTAGGTCAACTGTTTTGTACAAGGAGGCCAGCCGCAGCCTTGAAATAAGCCGTTTAAGGTCCAGAATAGCGCAAATAGGTAGATCGAGGAGGAGAACCCAAAAGCCATATTACATAAGCCTGTCAGGATCAGGGCTATGGACATCAGGTAGCGCGGATTAGACCGGTCAGAAATAATGCTGCTAAAAAATTTACTAAAACCATAGCTGACATAGAGAAGTGTGCTTAAAAATCCAAGATCAGCCATACTTAGGCCAAGCTCATCAATCATGCTTGGCATAGCATAAGTAAAACTTTTACGTGTAAAGTAATACACAACATAGCCAGCATACAGGGAGTAGAAGATGCGCAGACGCCAGTAGCCATAGAGTTTGGCGATAACTTTCGGATCTTCGATCGCCTTTTCAAAGGGAGCCGGCTTGAGAAAATAAAAGAAATCCAATGTGTTACCTTTCCTTTAGGGGATTGGAGCACTAGGAACCATTCCATATAAGTCGCAATCAGACAATGGCAAAGATAGGTAACTATACGACTTGTGGGATGTTTTCTAGAGTAATCTGTCAACGAGTCAGGATTTTCTGCACAAGAGGAAGAGTTTTAGCATGAAACTAACGAATCTGTCCTTATTGTTAGCTCTGGCCATCTCTATCTACTTCTCAGTTAAACCTCCAACTCCAAGCCGAGGTCTCCCCGATCTTGAGAAGGGAGATACACCGGGTCTTGTGAGGGACAAGGGAGAGGGATCTGCTCAATCAGAGAGCAGGCAGACAAGTCCCGGGCGGAATGCAGATACTGCTATTTCAGAAAATGGGAATCGACGGATAGAGAATTTCTATCTTGCTAAGAAAAAACTCGTGAGCATCTTCAGTGGCTACGAGAGGACTTTTTATTGGGATTGGGCCTACACAGGAAAGCTTGTTGATCTTAGGTCATGGGGTTATAAGCCTCTGAATCCTGACGACGAACGATCTCGGCTCATAGAGTGGGAACATATCGTTCCAGCCCATGCCTTTGGTCGATCGTTTAAAGAATGGAGAGAGGGAAGCCCCGACTGTGTTGATAAACATGGATCTCGTTATAAAGGTAGAAAGTGTGCGGAAAAAGCTTCGGTGGCCTTTAATTTTATGGAAGCTGATATCTACAATTTAGTTCCTGCCATCGGAGAAGTGAATCGTACTCGTAGCAATTTTGAATTTGCCATGCTTCCGAATGCACAAAATATTTTTGGCCTTTGTGATTTTAAGACAGATGGAAGAGTGGTCGAACCTAGAAAAGAAGTGCGAGGGATTATAGCTCGGACCTATAAATATATGGATTATGCCTACCCAGGTCGTGGGATTATTTCTCGGAAAAATATAAAATTGTTTGAAGCTTGGAACAAAATGTATCCCATCTCTGCAAAAGAGAGAGAAATTTATCGAAGAATTGAAAATGTTCAGGGGAATAAAAATCCATTTTGGACGGAAGAACTTGTTAGAAATATGACGCGAGGGGCAGAGGATAAAAGTCCGGATCTTTAAGCGCGTTAATCATCTCTGTCAAACTATTTGTTGAAAACTGCTATCTCTAGCCGTCTCAGGACGGACTCGTTAATTTTCGTAGTCTACTGTTTAAAAATCATTCGATTTGCAGAAATCTGTAAAAAATTCCTACATATTATGAAGTGCTTTAAAGCGGTGGTAAAATTTTTATCTTTTATTTCATTGTTTTATCTTTTGGAACGCTTGTTGCTCTTTAGACCGTACCAAAAGTTTCAAAAAAGTTTCTAGTAAACAACTCCGTCGACGATTTCCCCATGGAGGGAAATCTATTTATTTCGGAGTTAGGAATGGAGTAAACATGGTGAGTCTAAAGAAAATTTTAACTTTGATCCTGATGACGAGTCTGTTTTTTACACCTTCATTGTTTGGTAAAAACTTGGGTAAAAAAATGAAGAAACCAAGGGTCAGTCTTCTTCAAGCTGAACATGCTATCGAATCAGCAGCGAAAAGGCTTGGAGTTCCCTATGAAGTTTTACGTGCTATTTGCATGACAGAAAGCAATCTGAACGCAGATGCATTTGTTCGAAATGATGGTGGTGATCATAATCATGCATTTGGGATGTGTCAGGTTCTAAGGAGAACAGCAGAGAAATATGTGAAAAAAGATAAGGGCTGTACTCAGGATTTTTCTGACAGAAATTTGGATAGAAGTCATAAGCAGTGTAATTTGTTCGGACCAGTGACCAATGCGCTTGCAGCAGCTCACTATCTTCGTTATCAGATGGATAGATTTAGTGGGGATCTTTTTAAAGCAGTGGCGGCTTATAATGCAGGTTCTGTTGTGAAGTGTGGTCATAAGCGATGGGTGCACTCAAATGGAAAAAAGCTGAGACCGTGTCGTCATAACGATATTTTGAATCGTTACTATGTTGATCGAGTGGAGGGGTTTATGAAGGAGAGTCTGGTAGAAATGACCGGCTATCAAGAAAAGTTCTCCCTCGTTAAAAATTAAGTTTTTAGAAGAGATTACTTGTTGAGAATTAAGCCTTCTTCAAGGATCCATTCTACAGTTGTTCTGTCTCTTTTTTTGGTATTGCAAGCTTTACAAGACGCAACAAGATTCCCTCGAGAGGAGTAACCTCCTTTGCTGAGGGGGACGATGTGATCCATGGTGAGGTCAGAGGGGGAAGATACTATGGTCTGGCAGTGAGAGCATTTCTTTTTATGGACGATGGCATCCCACCAACTAGACTTTCTCAGGTCCTTAGCCTTCTGCTTCTCGCGTTGAATGTGTTTTTTTCTTGTTTCGTAATCATCTAGCATGGGCTTTGAGTGCCAGATCCGCCAGTTTAAGTCAAGTCTTGCCTGTCAAAAATTAAAATCCCGAGACTTAAGAAAAATACGATAAGCCCAAAAGCATAGATCAATGTATAGGCGATGGCTGTCACGTCTAAACGGGTGAGTTCGGTATAGGCGAGGTGGAAATTTTGTAAGTTCCAGAACTTAGCAAAAAAGGAGAGGAGCGTAAGAGAGAAGCCTTCGCTAAGTCCCCCGGTACTTTCTGATGGTCCTGTGGAAAGGCCAGAGATAGCTTGATACGTAGGTGCTGCAAGAAGACCGAGTAGACAAGTTAAAAAAGTAGAGAAAAGAGCCAGCCCCCAGCTGCAGAAGCAGGCAAAAAAAAGAGCTAGAGCTGCCGTCACGGACCACCCGAGAACGGGGAAGAGAAAGAGAACCCATTCAGAAGGTTTCATCCAAGAATAACCATATATAAGCATCAGGGCTTGCCAAAATAAAAGCAGGAGTATCCCAAAGAGTGAGAGACTCGCTATAACTCCCCCATAAAGAGACAGATACCAGTTGGTGCGACTTATCGGAGAAGCGAGCTCGAGCTCGCAGGCGCCCTCAGACCGTGCTTCTGAGAATAATTTCACTGACCAGAACATCGCTCCTGTGTGCCCTATCAGCAATAAAAAAACACCACCGAGATCATAAAGGATTTTTTTTAACTCGTTGACTCCCCATAGGCTGATCGTATGGGCAAGAAAAAACGAAAGAAGGGCAAGTAAAAGGAAGGGCAGAAAGAATTTGCTTCTGTAGAGTAAAATAAAATTTTTACAGACCAGCATAGTATTCTATCCTTCTTCCAGCAAGGAGAGTTGTCCCCACACACCAGCAAGGAGGGGTTTGGGGAAACTGCGCAGCTGGTTCCCCTAAGAAAGAAAACTCAACGGTAAGGATCTCGTTCTTGATCGATCTTCAGACAAGAAGCAGCTAGAAGTCGGACGCCGAAACCTGAAGCGCCCGATCCTGGGAACCCTAGAGCTTTACAGTCCCAACCCGTTCCTGCGATATCAAGATGAATCCAGTCTGTACTGCCAACAAACTCCCTAAGGAAGGCTCCCCCGATGAGACAACCCGCTTTGATGTTTGAGTTTGCTATATTTTTCAAATCAGCAATCTCAGACTTAACTTCTTTGGCAAGTTCGGGCCAGAGTGGCAGTTGCCAGAGCGGCTCCCCAACTTCTCTCGCTAATTTTAACATAGCATCGACTCTCTCCTGAGAGTTCGAGAGAATAGCGGCGCCCTGATTTCCCAGAGCTATGAGGACAGCGCCCGTAAGGGTTGCTATGTCGATAAGAAGCTTAGGTTGATACTCAACGATGGCGTAGTGAAGAAGGTCAGCTAGAACCAATCGACCTTCGGCATCTGTATTTAAGATTTCAACAGTTTTGCCGCTCATGGTCCGTACGATATCTCCCGGGCGAGTCGCCTGATTAGAGGGCATGTTTTCCACAGCGCCGATCAAACAAACAACACGTGTGGGAGGCGTGATTTTTGAAAGGATGTAAGCAGCCCCGAGAACAGCTCCGGCCCCACACATGTCATACTTCATGTCTGACATGCCAGCTGCCGTCTTAAGGCTGATACCTCCAGAATCGAAGGTAAGACCTTTTCCAATCAGGGCAACTGTTTTATTGGGGTCTTTGCCAGGGATTTCGAGGACGATAAGCTTCGGATCGACAAATGTTCCCTTTGCCACACTGTGGAAGGCTCCCATACCCAGAGCTTCGATTTCTTCCCTGCCCTTAATATGGCAGCGAATACCGAGTTCTTTTGCTAGCCACTGAGCAACCTCTGCAAACCTTTCTGAATTAAGCCAGTTTGGTGGACTGTCCTCAAGCATACGGACGAGAGCAAGTGCTTGCGCGGAAACTCTATAGCGCTCAATGTGGGGCGCTATAGAGTTGTTGTCACAAAGGTAGATGGTCTTAGGAAGAACGATGTTGGACTTCGTGTCTTTTTTGAACGATTTAAGTTCGTAGAGGCCTGAAGCGAGTCCATCGAAGAAATCCAGTGAGCTGAGGTCTTGGCCAGCATAGAGCACAAGATCCCTACGCAGGGATCTTCTTCGTAGATAGGAAGCAAGATCGAGTCCAGCTTGGCGACCTTTCTGGCTCGGGCTAGCTTCTATAGATGAACCCGGAACGAGAATATAGAGACCTTTGCCCAGCCACGCTTGATGGACAGATCCTGAATCTGGACTCCACCCTTGTTCTTGGCATTGAGAAAAAATTTCATTTCTTGTAGTTTCAGAGAGATGCGGTGAGTCTATGAGGAAATCAGCCCCCTTTTTGGTCTCGTTGGGATTAGTGCGAAGGGGATGAGCAGGAGTAGAAACGCTAGAGTTGGAGGCAGAGTTGGCCTGCTTTGCTAGGCTGCGCACAACGAGAACGTGAGCGACAGAGTCTAGAGCGATTTCACCCGAACCTGTGGATTTAGGGTTCTCGAATTTGTCCTCCTGACTGGGAAGGATCACAAGTTCTCCAAGCCAGCTATAAACTGGGGGGAGCAGGGCCTTTAAATCACCAAAGTCGTCCTGTTTCATGAGTATTCTCCTGAATCAAAGCGCAGATGTGGTTTTGGAACTCATAAATTAAGTCCAATAATGTTTATCTGCTGGGGTGACAGGAAGAGTAGCTCAACTTACGGAAAGAGATGAGCGATAACCGACGAGGGCAACAAGATAAACGTCATTGAGGACTTATTACAACCTCTTAAGAATAAAGTTAAACATGAGCCGTATAACCTATGTCAATGCTAGAGAGATTCTTGATTCTCGCGGTGTTCCAACCCTTGAAGTGGAGTTAGGGACAGATTCTTCCCACATGAGCCGAGCTTCTGTGCCTTCTGGAGCTTCGACAGGCCAGCATGAGGCCTGTGAGCTGAGGGATAAAGATCCCCAGCGCTATTTGGGGAAAGGCGTGGAGAGAGCGGCTGAGCTTGTCCGAGAAATTATAGCCCCCCAAATTATTGGCTTGGATGTAAGAGCTCAGATCCTCATCGATGAGCTTCTGATTGAGCTTGACGGTACTTCTAACAAGTCAAAATTGGGAGCTAATTCCATTCTCGCAGTCTCCCTCGCCTGCGCTAAAGCGGGCGCTGAGCTGTGTAATCTGCCTTTATACCGTTATCTAGGTGGGGCGCATGTTCGCAGGATGCCTGTCCCCATGATGAATGTGATCAATGGGGGAGCTCATGCCGACAACGCCCTCGACTTTCAAGAATTCATGATTATGCCCATTGGAGCGACAAGCTTCAAAGAGGGACTGCGATGGGGAGCAGAGGTTTTTATGACTCTCAAAGCTCTTCTCAAGAAAAAAGGCTTAAGTACATCAGTTGGGGATGAAGGTGGATTTGCCCCGCAGTTAAAACAGCACGAAGATGCGATCGAGCTCATCATTCAAGCGATCTCTGAAGCTCAGTACGAACCGGGGAAGGATGTAGTGCTCGCCCTGGATCTTGCGGCGAGTGAGTTCTACAACAAGAAGAAAAAGGTCTATGAGCTGAAGGGAGAAGGCAGGTCACTCAGTTCCCATGCTATGGTCGACTATCTTGCTGAGCTCACGACCCGCTACCCTATTGTTTCTATCGAAGATGCTTTGGAAGAAGATGATTGGGATGGTTTTGTTCATCTGACATCCAAATTGGGAGCACGTGTTCAAATTGTTGGGGATGATCTTTTTGTGACCAACTCCGAACGCCTGCAGGAAGGGATAAACAAGAAAGCGGCAAACTCTATTCTCATTAAATTGAATCAGATCGGCACAGTGAGTGAAACTCTTCGTTGTATCGAGATGGCTCATAAGGCCTCTTATACAACGGTGATCTCGCACCGCTCAGGGGAGACTGAAGACACGACGATCGCAGATTTGGCTGTAGCCTGTGGATCCGGGCAAATTAAGGCAGGATCTTTAAGTCGAACCGATCGTCTATGCAAGTACAATCAGCTGCTTCGTATCGAAGAAGAGCTGGGAAAAACAGCTGAATATAGCTGGTTTCAGAAGTAACAAAGGATAAAGTAGAAAACATGACAACGACATTCGGACCGGAAGACATCATTATCAACCAAAAGGTTGCCATCCTTATCGATGGAAATAATATCGAAAGAAGTCTTCATACCATTACAGGCAATGAAGGGGTGATGCTCAACTTTGATTTGATTGTACCTAAACTTCTCGAGACTAGGGCTTTGAATCGCCTTGTTTATTTTCGAGAAGGGAAAAGAATCTCATCGAAATTGGCAGAGCGTCTGCACAATCATTACTACGGATCAGTGGTTCCATGCCACAAGTCTGCAGATATTCCCCTGAGCATTATGGCAACCCAGCTGGCTTCTAAGGTGGATACTATTGTGATCATGTCTGGGGATGCAGACTACATTGAATTGGTAAGGCACCTTAAATCTGAAGGTGTTCGGGTAGAGATTGCTGCTGTTGCAGAAACGACAGCTAATATCCTCATTGAGGAATGCAATTACTTTCATCCGCTGAATTCAGATGATTGGTACTTGCTTTCTCACCAGAAAAAACGCTTTACAAAAAACCCGTAAACGCCCCCCCTGAAGGGGGGGTGTGGCCGTTGCTGACCGGACTAAGTTCCCATAGCTAAAGCTGTTGGGTATCTGCCGCTTCCAAACAGGTAAGGTTAACTGATGAAACGCACAGACCTTCAAGACTGGAGATCCTTGCAGCTTGCTGTCCTGATCCTGGTCAGTCTCAGCTTCGCATGGATCTGGGCACTTTTTTTTGTCACAGAAGAAGCAAATCAAGGTGAGGTTTACAGGATACTTTATGTGCATGTTCCCTGCGCTTTTGCCTCTTTTTTCTCAGCCTTCTATCTCTTTTGTTCGAGTCTTCTCCAGATTTATTCAAAGAAGGGTAATCCTTCAACTTCTCGGGGTTTGTCGAATTACTTTTCGCTATCTGCTGAAGATCTTTCTCATCATGCAGAAGCCAGTGCTGAAGTGGGTCTTCTCTTTACGATGACTACTCTTCTCACTGGAGCATTGTGGGGAAAACCGACCTGGGGTACCTGGTGGACTTGGGACGCTAGGTTGACCACCACTTTTTTGTTATCCCTACTGTTTGGAACCTATCTTATTCTCAGTCGCTCTATACCCTCAGGTCCTGTAAGACGTCGGGCCTGTGCTGTTCTGGGGATTCTGATCTTTGCCGATGTTCCTATCATCTATAAAAGTGTGAGTTGGTGGCGAACATTGCATCAAGCTCCTAGTCTCGTTCGAGAGGGTGGAAGCACTATGGATAGCGAGATTCTTGTGCATCTCACTGTTTGTATCGTCCTCGTTCTTTGTTTGGTTTTATGGCAGATTAGGCAAAGAGCTGGCAATTTAAAATTGGAGCAGGAGCAGGATAGATTGGAACGTGGGATGCTGAGTTCTCAGTAGAATATCAGTTCTGCAGTCGCCTCTGACTAGGGTCTACGGAGAGATTCACAAAAATTCGATCTTCGTTATGGATTAAACAAACTGGCTCATCAGATCTTTTGCTGAGCTTTCTTCGAAGAGAGTTGTCCCATAACGCTTCTCCCCATCGGTTATCAGGTTTATTTGCTTAGTTTTCTTGGCTATGGCCGCCAGTGTCTTGATAGCTCTTTTGATCAAGCGCTTATCCCTGTGCCCGCACTCCATGTGCCAGATACTACTGCTGGAGTAAAACTCTTGATAATCGACATGGGGACCAAGATACTTTTGCTCTCTTTCTTCGGCAAGAATAAACCCTCGCCAAATCATGAGACGCTAAATTTTAGACGGTCCCGAATAGGTGGGGTTAACCCATATCTTTACGGAGATTTCAAGTAAGCAACCTTTAGCCTTGCTGCAATTGTTCTTGGAGAGTTCCCCCCTCCCAGGGAGCTTGAACAAGCTAATTCTTCTGCAAGGAGACTTAGCAGCACTTTGCTTGTTTTATTTAGTTTGAGATGAACTCCTAGTTTGGAAGGATAGGAAGATCAGTTTTCCTATCTTCTACGCCCTATTTTTTGCAAGCAATCTTCAAGCCGCTCTAGAAAAGTCTATAAATTTAAATGAGACAGTCCTGCTTAGGGCAGACTTCCTCTTAAATTCAATTTGCAAATAGTACTTTATTGTAGGATATTGAAGCTTTTTTATTCTTACATCGTATTCAGGATCAGACATGCACTCGAGACGGAACCTTAGAAAATTTCTTATGATCACGACTCTTAGCTTATCCTCTTCGGTTTTGGTTCCAGAACTGTTTGGAATGTTTCAGGAAGATGAGAATAAAGTTCCAGAGGCAGGATCTAAATCGACCACACGAGACCAAGAAGACGACAGGGAGCGCTTGGAGGAGGAGCTAGACCGCATTACAGTATACTTGATGCGAGCTCATCAGCTCCGCTCTACTTTCGAAGCCTCGAGACGACAACTAACTCAGGTCGCTATAATTGTTGGTGACTTCATCGGAAGATCGAAGCCATACCTTGAAAATCTGAAACGAGAGGATCCTTCAGCAGCCTCTTCCTTTTCCCAAAAGTTGAAGGAGCTAGATGCTCGAGTGAGCCTAGAAGCCTCCCAGTTTGAGGTCCAGTCCAGCAAATTGAACCGTTTCTTTGAGCAGAGTTATATAATAGAAGAGGAGCTGTTTGGAACTCTGGGATCGATAGAAAAATTTATCGATCTTTCCAATCTCAAGACGAGCTACTATGCAGCATGGACCGAGCTGGGCTTCTTTGATGATCCCCATGAAGCAGGTCGGTTTATCTTGAATGAAGGGGAGCTTCGAGCTCACACAAGTGCTATTGGGCATGCCCACTTTGTTCACAGCAGGATAGATAGCCAGATCGAAGCGATACAGTCGGGTCTCGTTGAAAGATATAGCCTACCGCTAGGGTCAGGAAGAAGAAGGAACTTACTTCGACTGTCTCTGCTTTCAGCGGGACTTTCTATGGACCTGCAGATCTTAAAAAGATCGCTGAATCAGCTCAAGTTCCGTTCTTTCCCAGAAGAGGCTAGGGTCTTATTTCAGCTTATCCGAGCTCAGACATCCCTCTAAGGCCTTCTGGGTCTGGGGAGAGGACGGAAAAATTTTGAGACAACAGACACCGAGTAGGAGTGAGAGAAGGCATGATTATGCCCTATTTTCTTGAAGAACACTCACGCGGACTTTGTATTTTTCACCCAAGCCTTACCTGTCTGTCGAGAACATCGAGCGAGATAACCCCTTCCCCAAGAACAATTCGGTGAAAATCTCGAATCTATGCCGCCTTTTGCCCTTATCCTTACGTTTTAACGGTGGGATGTGAGCACGTTGTGAGCACGGAGCTATCTTGCACGTTGTGAGTTGTGAGCACGGAGCTAATGAGTTTCCATAAAAGCTAGTACAGTATAGTTGCGCCGCCAAGACACCGAACAAAAAGGATCTTGATCAGGACGGGTTTTATTCACTTTGTAGCGATTAAGCCAAATATACTGCTGTACGTTCTGTACATATCTTACATTAGTTATCATTGGGGATTTATATATCTCTCGAATCGCTTGGCTATCTCTGTCAAAAAACTTGTTGATATGCCTAGCCAACTGCGAATTAACTGTCCGCATGAAATGCCCGAGATGCTCTGCTCTCGTGGTCTGAACAAGCATATGGATATGATTATCCATGATAATAAAATCAAATATTTTTATGGAATATCTATTTTTGTATTTAGCCCAGAGTAGCAAAAGAATCTCGAAATGAGTGGGCTAAAAGCCCTTTGCTTTGCTTTGCTTTTCCTATGCTCCTAGCCCAGTACTCTTGTGAAACTGGAAATAAGCATGATAAAATTTTGATTAACGGAAGACAGCGAGATGAAAACAAGGGAGAAACTATGTCTATTAAAGGTAGAGGAATGGGCGGCAGCTCGGAAGAAGAATACTTCTATAGACTCAACAAGGAATTGATCGAGAGAAAGCGCAAGGAGCAAGAGGAGCAGAAGGCGCTACGTGCACCGACTGAAGCGCGTGGCCACCATTGGATGAAGTGTCCAAAGTGCAGCAGTGACATGGTTGAAGTGGCACTCGCAGGTATCAAAATAGACCAATGCAACGTCTGTCGAGGAATCTATTTTGATCACGGTGAACTTGACATTTTGATTGATAGCAAAGAACCCAAGGGATTTATCGGCGCGATGAAGGGTCTTTTTCGTTAAAGGTGATTCGCGTGTGCTGGGGCAAAGTTACAGTCTAGGCTCGTTCAACTTGTTACCCAGTTTTTAATGGGAGAACTGTCACAAGATGAGTTTGTGGGACAAGTTCTAACTTTCCCAGCTCATGCAATTACAGCAGCTCTTAGACAGATATCGCCTAAGGGTTCAGCTCCTAAGGATTTAAAAGGTGCAGCTGCGAGACAATTTCAGGATCGGTACAGCGGTGCTTTAGAGCCCCAGATCTTCGTTAGAACAAGATCTCAGTCATCATCCCCATTCGAAGATCGGTCTTGGTTGTCTAAGCTTTCAGAGATGCCCGATGCAAGTTTGTAAGCATATATAATGCGAGCTTTTGTCAAAGCCCGTTCTACTTCCTTGAGGATCGGTTCGATCTGAGCGATGCTTTGTTTAAGGAGAGCGTGCTGCTCCTCTTTCGATTTGTCCCCTAATTCTACCTTTGGTAGAGAAGGGCTTGCTTTGTCTGCAACAGAGTAGTGTATAAAATTGCGGATAGATTGTGGAAGCAGACTGGAGCGGCCATCAGACAACAAGCTACGAGTCATCGATAAGGCTTGATCGATAGCAGCTATGGTTCTATGCCATTCTAGATTACTATGGCCTTCTTCAAGTTCCTTTACTTTTGATTCCAAATTTTCTGTGAGTCTAGCTATTTCCCGATCTTGCTCTTCTTGACAAAATGTATCTTCCTTTACAAAACTGCCGTTGTGATGAATGCTTTCAAGTGTGAACAGAGTATAGCGGTCGTCCCAAAGGCCAGTCACAAGATAGTGTTCTGCCGGGAGGAAGCCGCTGTAAGGAAGAATATCTGTTCTCTCAGCCACAATCGGGGCGCGTCCCATTTTACAAGATTCAGTAATCTTAGAAAATGGAATTATCGCAAATTTAGTGAACCCATGAGCGTCCTTGTAGCGGATGCTGCACGCAGCGCTTGGCAGCACGGGGTAACCCAGTACGAGGAAGGCCGACCAGCGATTAACATAGACCTCGATGGTCCGAATCTCTTGACTTGTGTTAAATGGAATTCGAGTGGAGGGATAAAAGGATCTATCGCCGCGGTCTCGGTGAGAACAAGGTGTACCACTGGCATAAACCACTAAGCTTTCTTGCTTCAGGTTTCCGTTCTCAAAGAGATCTGCAAATTTTTGATCGAAGGGACTGATGAAAAAGGTATAAGAAGAGTCATACGCAACGTGGGCCTCTTCAGAGCAGACCTTCACGTTGTCCGCCCGACACACGTTAACTGTGTGGGTCCTTTGATCGAGGGGGCCTTTTCCTCGAGACAGATTTTTAACGATAATCTTTATACCTTCGATGTCTTGACCAAACGAAAACTCACTGACGATGAGAAATTGAAGAAAGAAGAACATAATGTGAACGTGGATTTTTTTCATACCTAGGTCCTTAATAGTTGTCAATCATTTCAGGATGAATATTTAAAAGAGTCATCCTGAAATGATTGAGAACGGGGGCAAGCCCTTCTATAGGGCACGTGCCTTCCTCTACATCACATTCAGCGTAATGTCTACTTAGTTTGCATCGTTCGGATGTGTTGGGGGTGTCGTTTATGGTCTTTCTGTTTGGCGTCTGGGATAAGGGTTTGGAAAATTTATCCAAATCGCCGTAAAACCTCGGCTTCAATTTGCCCGAAAAACTTAAGGATAAGGGCAAAGGCGGCATAATTGGAGTGTTAAAAAGAGCAATTATTTTTCCTATCTTCTTGGGTTGTGCAAGAGGGCTTTGAAATTTGTAGGGGGCATACACTGTCCGCGAGAGTTATCACCCCAACAGTATACGAAACCATCAATTGTAATGGCACAGGAATGAAAAGCACCAGAGGAAATATGAGACACTCGCCCAAGATCAGGGGGAGGAGTACTTTGTCTCTTGTCGTTTTCTCCCCAACATTGAACAAGGTCATCGGTCTTGATTGCACAAGTGTGATAATGCCCTGTTGCGATTTGAGATACAGGCCCAAGATCAGGAGGAGGGCCGTTCTCTCTCTGCTTGTCAGTCCCCCAGCGCTGGACGAGGCTATCCTCCGTAATGACGCAGATGTGAGAATGGCTAGCTGAAATGTGAGTAACTTGATGAAAAGCAAAAAAAGGTTGGGGGTAAAGGAAAGCTACCCCAACCTTGAATCGTACCATCAGATCTTATGGCGACCATGTAATCAGTACCAGCGGAGATCTGCGATACTGGACCAAGGTCAGAAGGAGTGGTGATACAATCCTCAAATCCGTGATCTACATTGCTGGATCCCCAGCCTTTAACCGAATTATCTGTTTTTTTAATGGCACAGGAGTGGTCTGCACCAGCTGTGATTTGCGAGGTAGGGCCAAGGCCGAGGTGGCAAGATACTTTTTATTTATGATTGTTTCTAAGGGGTCCCTTATGGAACAGTGACCTGAAATTCTCCAGTGAAAGCCGGATATGACAAAAAAATTCGTCTAACAAAACTTTCGACACCTGATTCTAACCCGAGTGTATCTGAAGGTTTACTTCTAAGAAGACGTTCTCTCTTAAACGAGCAGGATAAGGGGTTGGAGAGGTACAAGGATGTCAGTTCTATGGACATAAGACGTGCTTTAGCTGGCCTTAGCTGCGCAGTTTCCCCCTGACCCCCTCCTTGCCATAGCAGTTTTCTCCCTGCCCCCCCTCTTTGCTATAATGGGAGTGGGGGATACAACGAAAGGAGCCCTATGATCACCATTAGAAAATCAGAAGACAGAGGTCACTTTGATCACGATTGGCTCAAGACCTACCACACCTTTTCTTTTTCTGCCTATCGTGACGAAGCCTATATGGGCTTTCGAACACTCCGAGTGATCAATGAAGACATCGTCCTACCCAAACAAGGTTTTGGACGTCACAGTCATCAAGACATGGAAATCATCACCTATCCGATCAGCGGTGAGTTAACCCACCAAGACTCGATGGGAAATGGCTCCACGGTAAGCTCTGGTGAGATTCAATATATGAGCGCAGGAACCGGGGTGAAGCACAGCGAATTCAACCACTCCGACAAAGAACTTCATCTGCTCCAAATTTGGATCCTTCCCGACCGTCGTGGTTACACCCCCAGCTATCACCAGCAAAAGATTTCAGAGGATGAAAAGAAGAATCGCCTGCATTTGATGGTTTCGTCAACAGGTGAGTCCGGATCTATTTCCATTCACCAAGATGTGAAGATCTTTGCCAGTACACTCGAACCCGAGATGAAGATTGATTACAAGCCTGAACAGGCCCGGCATATATGGTTGCAGATCATACGCGGTTCATTGATCGTCAACAGCTTCTCCCTCGAAGCAGGTGACGGAGCTGCCGTCAGTGACGAATCCCATCTCGACATGCTAGGGGGTAAATCTGGAGTTGAGTTTTTACTGTTCGACTTGAGTTAAGTTCTCCCAACTTTCTCTTTGATACCCTTCTGGTTCATTCAGATTTCTTACTGCGAAAAGATCTCAAGGCCTAGCTGATATTCAACAAGAGATTGATGAGATCATAAAAGCATTAATCAAAGCACATGGTTTTCCAGAGGTAGAAGCCGTTTGCGATGTTCTCAGTGTCCTGTCCGGGCAAGGGTGATACAAAAGTGACAGTAAAATACCTAAACAGTACAGCAGGATGAAGTATAAAATAAAATATCCCTTGTTCAGTTACTTTTATCTGTGCTACTGCACCTGGGCTTCTAACAAAATCGATTCAACCCTTCACTGCGGTTTTAAACGAGTAAATGTGTCGACGCGCAAAAAAGTAAAAGGAAAAATTATGAAGCATCTTTTTTGGAGAGCCCTAGTTCTCTTACTCCTCCCACAAAGCATTTTTGCGGTGGAAAATGTTTTTCACGAAGTTAAAGAGCCTTATGTTGAAGCTCAGCGAGAGCTGAGCAAGATTTTGAATAAGCACTATTCCTATAGTACTGCGAAAATCAAGAGCATGGATAAGTATCTGATTACTGAATTACACAAGCTCATCCTTGCTAATAAATTTAAAATCGAGTCGCTTCCGGCTCTTTGTCAAAAAGCTGTACAAAAATTTAAAAGCACACTTAGTGCTGCCCAGCTCTCTGCATTAGAAGACGACAAATGCTTTACTGAGGCTGTGCTAAATAAAAGACTAAGCCAACACTCTTTAGCAGCTCTACATATTGCCTCGATTATGGCTTCAGAGTCAGCAATCCGCTGGCTAGTACAAGAAAAAAAAATGAGCCTGCATCCTATAGACAAAGTCAGGTGGACCCCAGCTCACTTTGCGGCAGTGCATGAAGATGACAAGATCTTGCAACTTTTTAAAAGCTTAGGTGACAGCTTTACTATTAAAGATATCAATCAGGCCAATGCCCAAGATCTTTGGAAAATCACCCACCCTGCGCTTGATCAAGAGCAAGTTCAGATTTGGGATGAGGACAGTGAATCTGTAAAAACTGTGGAAGGTGAAGAGTTTTATGCTCAGTACGGTCTGCACTTTACAAACTCCATGCTGCAAAGTCCTCTAAGTCTGGTTCAGCAATGGGCTATTGAATTTTCTTCCTCTGAAGAAATGGAAAAATTTAAGAGATACCAACTAGCGAATGACGAATATTACAAGGTAGTGCAGGACAAATTTTCGAAGAAAACAGACTCCTACAATGATCTTTATATTAAAAAAATCCCAAGACCGGGCGGAGAATTAGTAAAGAGCAAGGGAGAAAATCTTGGCTTTGGACTCTATGCAGGCAAAGAGTTTGCTGCCCAAGAAATCATTGGGGTTTATGCCGGCGAATGGGTTGGACACAGTCCTAAGAAAGGTCGAGATGAATACTCTACTCAGGTGACTGATGCAACTGATCACCGTAGCTATGCGGCTTACTCTGCTGATGGTACACCCAACGTTGAGCTCTTACAGGTATGGAATGCAAAAGGTGTAAAGGAAGTAGAAGTACTTGTAGCTCTGCGACCCATAGCCGAGGGGGAGGCGATTCTTTGGCATTATGGTGCTCACGAGGTAAAATGGAATGTTTATCTTGAAATAGATCCTGAGACTGTAGATCAGTTTCTTGCACAACGTTCCCTAGCAAAAACGATCTCGCGTTTAAAAAAGGGAATCTTCGAAAAAGATGTGTCCCAGCGTTTTGATAGAGCAATGCTCAATTTCCTAGCTGATACACCCGTTGTTCTTATACGCCTGATGGCAGAAGAGAGGATAAGCTACACGGATCTCCAAGCTATTGGAGATGGAAAGAAGAAGGGACATATTGTTCAAGATAACATTAAATTCTACCTGGAAGATATGAAGAGCTTTGTTAAACTGCTCAATACTTGGAGCAACAAGGCAGCAGTTCTAAATTTTCTTCAAATCAAGGTGAAAGAAGGTAATATGCAGATTTTAAGTAACTTCATAAGGATGCTGCTATTGGATCCTAGTTCACAGTATAGAGCTAAGAAATTTTTACGAAAAGATGAATTTGAGCTTCTTTGGAATGAAACTTGGGCTGCATTTTGCTCTCAAAATACTTCTTCTGGCAGAGGGAAGTGTCAGCTCTATAAGGAAATGTCAAGTTCTGAAGATCTTTAAGTCTTTTATGCAATATGAGGTCGCTTCGCTTCAGCTTCAGCGGGGGGAGTCTGCTCTCCCCTCTTAGGTTCGGCGTGTCTAGCCAAAGCTTCGCAATGGCTGACGCCTCATTCCGGCTAAAGGCCGGGGTCTCTACCACTAAGGAAATCTAGAAAAATTTGGGCTTTTGCCTTTTTCTTTTGGGATAAAGACATCGAGGGACTTGTTGCAAGGATTAGTCAACGGGTCATCAAAGTTCTCAGAAAACTTGGCTATCTAAAAGAATTAGATATGGACGAGTTGCCGACAGATCCTCAAGCGAGAAAAGGAAGAAAAAAAAGACGAGAAAAAGATCAATAAGGGGTCCTGATCCAGGCTATTGAGCCGGGTCTTTGGGTGATAGAAAGAGAAGAGTCCTATACGTCAAAGTGTGATGCCCTCGGCTTAGAGGAGATGAAAAAACAAACAAATTACATGGGACGTAGACTGAAAAGGGGTCTTTTCTTAAGCTCAGTGGGTAAGGTTGTGCAAGCGGATGTAAATGGTGCGATCAATATTCTGCGTAAAGGTAAGGGTGAGTTGCTCGATCCTTGGGTTCGAGTACTAGCCTGTAGTTGCCGAGTGTACCGGCCACGGAAGTTGTATTTTGCAGGTTCCGGAAGCTTCGTCCTAGGTGAGTTTCAGCTCGCCAGGGCGGGGTAGTTCACCCAACTCGCTGTGAAAACGCAGATTCAATTTAGCTAGGACCTGCCTGTCTTTGCTCTTGAATTCCAGGAGCCTCTGTTCCTCAATTAATCGTCTATCGACGATATCAATGTTAATTTTACTTTTAAAAATCGTTAGTCAAAGATATTTTGGGCCTTTAGCTCCATGAAAGTCGTCTTTTGACGATAAAATCTTGCAAAAATCGCTTATCGAAGATAAAATAGAAAAGGAAGCTCTTTTTCCAGTTTTTTAGGCATCAACATGAGTAAAATTGCTGAACAGATCAGAAGTATGCGTAAGTCTCGAAAATTAACACAGAAGGAACTGGCCTTGCAAAGTGGTGTGAGCTTTTCCTTTATCAATCAACTAGAACGGGGCAAGGCTAGTGTTCGTCTAGACATCGTTAATCAACTCGCAGAGATGTTTGGCTACGAAGTGCAGCTCGTCAAAATGGAACCAAGAGATATCGATCTTGGGGATGATGGATATGACGCGAGAAGATAAGATATCGATCTTGGGGATGATGGATATGGCGAGATACGAAACTCAGATAGTTTATAATGAGATCCGTAGAGCTCACGTGTATCTCCGAGATAAGAGAGTGGGCATCTTAGAAAAAATTCACGCTCAAAAATTTAGTTTTCGCTACTCACAAGCCTATCTTAATGAGAGATCATCCCTCGCTATTTCCAAGACCCTGGCTTTGCAAGAACAAGACTATGAATGGAGCAGCCTGCACCCATTCTTTGATAATCTCATTCTCGAGGGTTGGTTGTTACATCAGGCTGAAAAAATTCTGCACA
>JAGNWK010000113.1 GCA_017985985.1 Oligoflexales bacterium | reverse complement strand
GCATAATCCCGTAGTACATCAGATCCTCGGGCTTGGTTTCTGCTGTTCGTTTCTCTTGTTCGGCCCACGTTCCAATTGTCATGGTGTCAACAAAGTCAGTAAAGGCAATTGATTTGGAAATTGCCTGTTCCCTAATTTTTGCAATTTTATTCGAGTTAGCCTTCAGGACAACCAAAGGCATTTTTGAAATATTTGGGTGCACACCTTTGCCCGCATCTATGTAGTCCGTCAAGTTGAAGCAATCTCGACCTAAATGTGACCCCAGGCCTATACACAGGTGGTGTGCAAGGGCGTTGAGGATTTTTCCAGGCTCAATTTTTTCGTTCATCACGGCAACCATTCGTTGGTCAAACTCTTCATATTTTGTCTCCATATTTTCGCGTCATTTTGGGTAGTGAATGATATTGTGAAAAATTAGTGTTTCGTCTGAACTAGGATTTCGATAACCGTGCTCCTGATCTGCCTCGAAATGAACTCCTTCCCCAGCGTTCAAAAGCTCCCAAATTTCCTTGATGAAAACCTCCATTTTCCCCGATGTAACAACAACGTGTTCGATAATCCCAGCTTCGTGCGGTACGGACACATGCTCGTATCGAGGGAGCAGTTGAATGACAAACATTTCAAATTTTAGTTCTGGGTCAAAAGGGAAGATGGGATTGACCAACATATTCCCGTCAGGAGAGTTGAGCCAATGATCAGAGGTGGCCACTTTAGAATGGATTTTAGATTTTCTTGGTTTCTCGAGGAAGGTTGAAAATGGAACTTTAAAACCCTTGGCGATCTTCCATAACGTGACGATCGTTGGACTTGATTCTTCGCGTTCAATTTGACCAAGCATAGCCTTGCTGACCCCGGTTTGATCAGAGGCTTTATCAAGGCTCCAACCTAGCGTCGTTCTTAAGCATTTAATATTTAAAGATATATTCTTGCTTATTGAGTTCATGAAGCACTTTCGCAAAAGATGTTGTGCGCTATAGCGCTCGATGCTATCCTGCGCCATTATGCGTTATAACGCACATTTTGCAAGTTATAAAAATGAGAGGGTGAAAATGTCTCTAAGTCCGAGCGCTTTGAAAATCCAAGAGTCTTTAGACAAGCATGGATTTGCTTTTAAAGTTATAGAACTCGATGATTCCGCTCGAACAGCTGATCAAGCTGCACAAGCCTTGGGTTGTGGAGTATCACAAATCGTGAAGTCGTTGATATTTGTTACAAAAGAATCCAAGACCCCCATTCTTGTTCTGGTTAGCGGTAGCAACCGTGTCAATGAGCATAGGCTGGAAACCATTTTGCAGAGAAAAATTTCAAAAGGTGATGCTTCATTTGTTCGAGAGGTTACAGGCTTTGCCATCGGAGGTATTCCTCCACTAGGCCACAAGCAACAGTTGGAAACGTACATCGATGAAGATCTTTTCCAATATGAAGCACTTTGGGCAGCAGCAGGAACACCACATGCAGTATTTAAATTGAAACCAGACGATTTGAAGATCCTTACCTTAGGACAAGTTGTTTCCATAAAGTAGAAAAAATTTATGACCAGAAAATGATTTTGGGAGTTATCTCTACAAAATTGAAATTGCAAGCTTGTCCGAGATGGTTTGGAGGGTCACTTCAAGCCAAAGTTTACAAAGATGTCTGATGGGTCAAAATCACTTCCATTCGCAAAAAAGATCACGCCCTCCCTTGTGTCGGGTTTGAAGTAGACCCATGTGCTGATGCCTGGATCACTTCCGTCGTGATGGTAAAACTGGCCATCGAAGTGCCAAGCTAACCCAACCGATTGCTCAGGATCTATCCCGGAGAAAGTGCGAACGGTGAGCATCTCCTTTACAGTCTCGGGAGCCAGTAGAGATTTTCCGTCTCCAGATTTTCCTTGATTGATAAATACAGAGAGGAAACGAGCATACTCGTCTACACAGGTCTTCAACGCACCGTCAGGGTAGGTCGGGTATCCATAAAAACCGTAGCGTACAGGCAGATTTTTCGAGGTATCAAATCCATATGGAACTGCCATTCGATTGAGATCCACATCGCGAAACAGCCATTCTGTAGACTTCATACGGAGCGGATTAAAAATCGCGTGCTTACAATACTCATCAAAAGCCATTCCACTGATGCACTCGACAAGATAACCAACCGGCGGGGGATTATCCCCGGTAAGACTCTAGCTGAGATCAAGCAAGAGAAAGAAGAAAAAAATGATGAGAAAAAGATTGATAAGGGGTCCTGGTCCAGGCTGTTGAGCCGAGTCTTTGGGATCGATGTTTCGACATGCCGAGTCTGTGGAGGAGAGATGAGGATTATCGCTTCGATCATAGAAAGGGAAGCAGTTCAGAAGATCTTGACACACCTTGGTCTCTCTCCCAGACCACCACCGATAGCCCCTTCTCGGATCCAACACTGTTTGTGAGCTAAATCTTCTGCAAGGAGACTTAGCAGCGCTTTGCGTGTTTCACTGATTTTGAGATGAACTCGCTAGTTTGGAAGGACGAAAAGATCAGTTTTCCTATCTTCTCTCGATATCAGATCTTGGCGGTGACGAAAAACTTAAGGATAGGGGCAAAAGGCGGTAGGAGTAGAGTGTTAAAAAGTATCGTTCTTTTTCCTATATTCTCTCCCCTCCGAAACAAGAAGCTATCTCATCAGAGCCCTCAAAGCCTGTATGGGAAAAAGAACGAATACTCCCAAACGAAAACATGGCAATATTCCTCTTTGACATATGGGGAAATCAGCTGTTTCTTAGGGAAACCAGATAGTATTTTTCCCCCACCCCTACTTGCTATATAGAATTGCTCTTGCTTTAATAGGATCAGCTGCACTTTTTTCCTTATCCTTCTTGCTATACCTTTATGAGGATTGGAGTTTTAAAATGATTCGTCTCTTAGCTTTTTCGGTTATTTTTTTGGGACAATGTAAAAACAACACAACAAACAAACATATCTCTGAAACGAAGTCCTCCGCATCTAGGGACTCCTTTGCAGAGCTGGCTGAGGACCTCAACGAAGAAAACTTACAAAGACTAGAGGAGGAGAATAAAATAGCTCTCTTCCTCATGGCATCTGACGATGACGCTGAGAAGATCCGAGCAAAGATGTCTAGTGAACATCCAAATAGTGCTTATGAACTCGTCAAACTGAACCCAACCGAACTAAAAGAAGCCCAGAAACAAAAAGACAGACACTTTCTCATTACAAAAAATCTAAAGCAAGAAGTGAAGCAGTCCTCTCTAGGCATGTCTGATGATTCCGACGACACGATGAACGCTGTCCTCGGTGCTGGAGTTGCAGTAGGATTCGTTGCTCTGGGTGGAGCCCTCATAGCCAATATTTGGGGTATAAAAAGAAAACCGATGCCGACAGTGCTCAAGAAAGTAGACGTTCCCATAAAAGAGAGTCCCGCCTTAGACAAACTCAAAAAAGCTCCGCCTAGTCCCGAGCTCAGTCGAGTGCTAAACTTGGAAAGTTTGAGTCGCTTCATCGAAACAGAGGCTGGAAAACCTGTACAAAAACCTTTAAAAATGATTAAATGGGATCCTGCAGGCATACCTAGCGGCCACTGGGGTGAGCTGATTAAAGAGACTTATGCAATCTACGGAGAGAATTTGACTAGGAAGACGGAGGCAAATTTATTTTATGAAAGTCGAAATAAACTAGGCGCCTTAGCCAACACGTCCCAAGTCAACATCACTTATAACGGACTATCTGCCTTCGCAGAGCAACACTTTCAGGCCAGTAAAGTTCATATCATGCAACGGCGCGGTATTTTTGCTCGAGGCTACGATGGAAAAAGCTATGAAGAGGCTCTTAAGTTCATAACGGAGCAAGGTCGCGCAGGGGGCATTCAAGGCAAGGCTAAAACATGGTTTAAATCAGAAGACATGCAGCCTTGGTTCGACAAAAACTTTGATGTCATGCACGACATCGTGATCGCTCGCCTCAAGCAAGACCCAAACACCATTGCAGCCTGGATTACAGCACCACGCGGGATCTTTATTGAAGAAACATCTAAGTTCGGGGACAGTAAATATGGCTGGGGTACAGACGGAAGAGGACTTAATTTTCTGGGATCTCTGCTCACCATCGCAAGAGAAAGATTTTTTAGAGAAAATAATTTTAACAGAACCCTTCCGTTTAGATTTGACAATCCAGCCCATGTTGAAAAACTAAGGGGCTGGCTTCATAATCTCAGTTCTATTTAATAGCACTCTCCGTAGCAAGGAGGATGCTCTCCAAAAGCAAGGAGGGGGTCTGGGGGGAAACTGCGCATCTGGTTCCCCCAGAAATAAGTTAACCTAAATGCATTCACCCACCATAAGTTTGGTGACGTTGGATTCATACTGATTCTGAAGAGTTTTCGCCTTTCCATATAGCTGCTGAAAGCTATTGAGAAATATCTTTTCAGGACTGCCATCTACAGCAAGAGCAAATTCGTGAGCCCCAAGTCCGGCCGCTACACCAGATAGAACAGCAGAGCCTACCCAGGGTAAAACAGCTCCCACTTTATTTTTCAGTGACGACAACTTCCAATCTGCACTTTTAGAGGCCTTCAAGTATAACGAACTAAAAACCCCCTTCACATCTGCTGAAACCAAACGCATAACTGATCTCAATCCAGCAGACAGAGCTAAAGAAATTAGCAAGCTTAGAGACCTAGAAGTCGAGGCACGTAGTAAGCTTGCTGCGGAAGAAATCAAATGCCCAAGCCTAAAAACTGGGGCTAAAGCGCCCCCCGTGGCTTGCAGCAGGTCTCCTCCCAACGGCTATGGTAGTCCTTGGCGCACGAGAACTGTCACTTGCATCCCCAAGTCAAAACCAGTTCTTACAAAACTACGCAAAGCTTTATAAAAAAGCACAACAAATCCAGGATGCTTATTTTAAAAATAACGACACACTTATGAAGTCTCATGAGTGTCAAATCAAAAATAACTAGCCAAGATATATAGGAAATTTAGCCAATTCAGAACGAAACTCCCTAGCATCCTGGATACTTCCCAGCAAAGAATCGTGTACCGTCCTTCCATTATGGAATAGTATCCTAATCTTTTGTTAGGAGTTCAGTTATGAAACTAAGATTATTTCCTATCCTATCCGTGTGTTGCTCTACGACACTATTCTTCTCTATATCTTCTTTAGCTTACGCAGAAATACTCGTTTCGTGCTCTAAATATAGCATGTTATGCGAAGGAGAGACTACTGGAGAGCGATCCTTGCAATGGATCCGTAACGTTAATAGAGAACGAGATGGTGAGCGAACAAAATCAATTTATCAAGAGACTACCACGGGTCGTAAGTGGATCATCAGAAAACTTTGGGAAGGCTACTGGCAGGAATATTTTGCAACGAAGTTATATGTTGCTATTCTAGGGAAGGAATTTGTTTCTGATGCGGTTCTTTTTAGAGGAACAACCGACCTTCAAAACCAAAACGTGAGTTATATTGGATCACCTTTCTTACACGATTTTAAAGAAGCAGCGACGCTGTGTAAGCCTCAACAGGGCGCTATTCGGTGTGCTTTCGAGCTTGGGGCACCCAACACTTTCCTGGTGACTGCCTTAATGATGCTTTTGGGAGAATCAGATGCAAGCTTGTATAATCTAGGCTTTTTTCTAGATCAAGCAGGAAAACTATCCCTTGTAAAAATAGACCACGATCATAGCAAGTTTTACACTCCAAAAACTCTAGCGCTAGATGCCTTCAGATTATTGCACACCCCAGGCCTTGGCAGCAGACGTCTGCTTGGAACAAGTCCAGAGGAACTTGATGGCTTGCGTTTAGCTTTTCAAGAACTTTCCTCCGTCGACTGGCGGAGGATTACTGAACTTGCTTGGGCTGAGTGGGTTCAGTATTTTCCAAAATGTCCTCGTGAAGACGTTCTTAGCATTGTCGATGCTTCGATGAAGATGGCAAGTGAATATGAACAAGGCCTGACAGTTATGCGTACTATCCAAAGTCAAAATGCAACATTAATGAGAACTATGATTGACAGAGGTGATATTAATCTTGCTCAATCCTATCATTACATCCCTTCATGTCAAGCCTTAGACGCAACATTATTTAGCTCAGAATGTCTGGTCTCTCCCTTACAGTTAGCACCCAAAGATATTGCACGCATCCTCGGTACTACGATAGAACCTGATGACGACATAAATCCTTGTCTTTAGGAAGATCGGTTACGGAAACAATGTGAGCTGTGAGGAGTTTCGAACATCGAGCTCTCGCTCTTTTCTATCGAAGAAAACCTACTCAAAAGGAATGACATCCTCGCTATTAGCTAACCTAAACGTAGAAAATACCCGTTTAGATTGCATAGAAGAAAAGGTAGGATCAGAGGCAAGATTCAAAAACGAACTTTTCGACATATCGAGGTCTTCATAGTAGTTGACATACTCTTCCCCAGTAACAGCCATGTTCGTGGCTTTTCACGACTCATCCTTATAATCAGAACTTGAACGCATAATGATTCCACGCGGTAGATCAACGAGATATTTATGCATCTTCTCTTCATGAATGAGAGGCCATTCTCCTCTCACATTAGGGTCTAAATAATCAGCGTATTTTTTTAGCAAGATAACTTCTTTAAGAAAATTATCGTAACAGAGGGGCAGTCCTCTACCGTCCTCAACTCCTCTACCAAGCTCTTGCAAGTCACCTGGACACCTTCCTTCTCCCAGACTGCCAGACCCCCACTGACAGCCCTCTCCAGGTCACTGCCTGGCATGATGGGATGGTTCTATGCTCTGGCCATGGGATCGATCACACACAAAATCTATGAGAGACGTAAACCTGAAGAGACTCTCCTCTACCAAACTCTTGCAAGTCACCTGAACACCTT
>JAGNWK010000038.1 GCA_017985985.1 Oligoflexales bacterium | reverse complement strand
ACTCAAATCTTCCTGCATCAGCGCACCACCAGCCATACAACCTCCAACGCCTCTTAAAGTAAGCGCTGACTATACCTGAAGTTACAGGATGTTGTAATTGGCTGGATTTATATAAGACAGCCCTGCTGTCGTAGCAGGGCAAGAAAGGAGGGTTCCAACGGATGAAGACTTTGCGGATTTGAAAGTTCAAATGGACCAACTGGAACTGAAGTACAATGCTAGCAATGAAATATTGGGACGTGTACTGGGATTCAAAGCTGAGCTTGAGTCAAGAAGAGAACTGAAGGTTCGTTCCCCTCCCTATGGTGCTCCTGCCCACCAAGTTGGCGCAGACCGGGGAGCAATGGAGGTGGGTCAGGGTACCAGAGCTGGCCTTGTCCCTGTTGGGGCGATTCCTCGTGGGCCTCCTGCAGATGCTCAGTGGGGCCGCCCTGTGGATTCAGCGGAATATGCCTCCAGGCAGCCAGCTAAAGCTATGGATCCAGCAGCTCGAGAGGCCGTGGTCAGAGAAAGAATTCAGTTTTTAGAAGCAGAGATGGAACAGCTGGTGCAAGCTCATGGAAAATTAAGAGAACAATGGGAGGATCGGTTCAAACAACTAAGTCCAGCCTTTGCAGAGCAGCAGGCGCAGCGAGCTCGTCAGCTTGTAGCACAATCTCCTCGTCCCGAGCCTCTCAGTAGTTCAGATCTTCAGAGGAGCCACCCTGTGGGGGAACTTCCAAGGAAAGTGCAGTTCAAACCAGACGTAACTCTTGCCAAAGAGCATTCTCCTTTTCCAGGAAAACTGATTGCAGCAGGTGCTGTGACAGCTATCGGCGTCGCTATCTTGGGTGCTGGACTCAACCAAGCTGTCAAGCAGAGCCTTTTACTGACGGATGCTCATACACCGGAGGAGCAATTGCAAGAAAGCTTCCGAGAACTAGAATGGCAGTGGATGCTTCTCAAAGGCCAGGAAGCTGCCGAAAAAGACATGCAAAAATAGCCTGTTCTGCTAAAAGGGTAGGTACATCCATTCCGGGAGTCTACCGTGTCCACTATAGCCCTCGAATTCAAAGATCATTCAGATAGTTCTCATCCCCATAAAACGATAGCCCATCTTCGTTTGAACAGGCCTGAAGCCGCCAATGCCATCCATGCAGAGATGATGGATGAGCTTGCTGCAGCCCTAGAGCTGGTTCAGAAGAGAGCTGAACAGGGCAGTTGTCGCTTGCTAGTCTTCTCTGCAGAGGGTCGACACTTCTCTGCAGGTGCAGACCTAGCTTGGATGAAAGCTAGTCAAAAACTCAGCTATGAAGACAATCTTGCAGAGGCCAGGCGACTCTCTTTGGTTTATGAACGCTTGGCAGGGCTTTCTATTCCATCCCTGGCCTTAGCCCAGGGGGCTGTTTATGGAGGGGCCTGCGGTCTCATCGCGGCCTGTGATTATGCGTTCGCAGCAGAGGGCAGTCGATTCTGTCTCAGTGAAGTTCGTCTGGGGTTACTTCCCGCCGTTATTCTCCCCTATCTCAAAAATAAAATGCGAGAAGGGGACCTTCTTCGCTGGGCTCTCAGTGCTCAGGTCTTTACAGCTGAGCAAGCAAAGTCCTCCGGACTGATTCAGGACTATGCGTCGCCATCCTCTCTGGAGAGCCTCGTACAGACCGAACTGGAAGCTCTTCTAAAAGGGGGGCCTCAGGCGCAATTGCGATTTAAGAGCTTGATGAAAAGTCTGCAGACAGGTAATCTCGCCGCCGCTAGCCTGAGTCTCGAGGACCCGTCACGATCTGTGCGAGAACTCTGCTTCCATACCATAGCAGAAGTCCGAACTCAGGCCGAAGCTCAGGAGGGGCTCTCTTCTTTCTTTGCAAAACGTCTGCCCACCTGGACTCTCTAACTTCCATCGTTTGTAATCACGCCGAAAGTTGGGGAGTGAGGCCGTTAGGTGGTCAGGTCGACGTTATTCGGTTAAGGCTCGATACCTCTCGACCGCACTCGAGGTGACGTCCTCCGTCTTCTGATGAGGCCCCGTCACCCTGAGCGGAAGTCCACCACTCGAGGTGACGTCCTCCGTCTTTCGATGAGGCCCCGTCACCCTGAGCGGAAGTCCACCACTCGAGGTGACGTCCTCCGTCTTCCGATGAGGCCCCGTCACCCTGAGCGAAGTCCACCACTCGAGGTGACGTCCTCCGTCTTTCGATGAGGCCCCGTCACCCTGAGCGAAGTCCACCAAAGGTGGACGAAGTCGAATGGGTCTCGAGTTTAAGAAGAACAAACAAGTAGGACTCTCTATGCGCATATTTACCTTTATATTGAGCTTGTGCTTGACGACATCTCCTCTACTCGCCAGATCAGAATTGGAGAGGGAGCCTCCAAGCCAGGGTCAGCCTGTTCGCACATTCTTTGATAGCCACAACTATATGTTTCGACCGCTGTTTCTTGCGGCTGCCGGGGCTCTCCGTGGTGGGGCCTACGGTGCTGGGATTGGATTCGTCTTGGGAGCGACAGAGGAACTCCTCCTCTCTCAGGGGATGATAAAGACTTCCTTTCTGAGTGCGGGAATGGTCGGTGTCGGTGTTTTAAGTCGATATAGTCTTGATGGTCCACTACGAGCTGGGGATGAGTGGATCCAGCAACGCTGGCCTGCTGCACCGAGTTTACATTCAGGAAGAATCCCCCTAGTTTTTGCTTCTGTCGCCTATTCAGGTGCTCAGGTTCTTCGATTTGCTGCAGGGCTCATGATTTCTCGATGGGCCTTACAAGTTAAGGACTACCTTCCTGAGCAGGGCATGGTCGGTGGAATGGTTTATGGTGGAAATATAGGGTCTGCTGTTGGCGGGGCTGTGGAATTATCTGAAAAATACCTTATGAGGCGAGGTCTGCTCACTCGACCTTTAGGGACCGATCTCATCAAGGGACTTGTACTCTCTAAACTCTTTATCCCTCAAACTATTCGACTGGTTTCGAAACTTCCTTATGCCGGTCCTGTGGAGGGGCTACTTCTCGTTCCTTACTTTGCCGAAGGCCTAGGGGTTCTTATCGTAGCCGTTATTTTGAACGTTCCAGAGTCTGCTGCTACCCATGGGGCTAACAAGACGAGTACCAGCAGCAATGGGACGTCCTTGGAGCTGTCAGAGGGGGCGGAGCAGGAGGAATGGAAGGCTGTTGAATTGGCTAAGCAACTGGGAAAATTAGGAACGTCTCTTCTCGCTGAAGAGGAGCTTTCAGCCCATGCCCAGCGGCAGGCGGTGGTGCTCTTAGTCAGTGAATTGGTGGGGCTAGATGTTAATTTGCTGCTGATGGGACATTACCAAGCTGTGGATGTAATGTTTTCCAACTTGAACAACCCCGCCCTGACGAATCTAGCTACGATCAGTAAACCGCTTCGTGACCTAGCTTTCTTTACGATCCCCTATTACGGAAGAAAACTTGTTTTGGGTTATATCGGTGAATACTTCTCCGACTCCCTTGTGAGAAAAATTTCAGATGCACTAAATCGCGAAGTTCTGAGTGGGGAGGTTCCCCTTAAAATCGGAAAAAATGAAAAGCTGTTAAACGATATGAGAAAAGATTTAGAAACCATATCAACTAAGGGAGCAGAGGTCTTTTCCAGTGCCATTGACGCAGCTGTTTCTGGAACCTTTAGTATGGGTTATCTACACTCGCAAGATTCTCTTGATCTTATGGTCTACCTATTTGTTTATGACAAGATACTAGAAAAATTTGTTATTTACCTTTCCGACTGGGAAACTAGCTTTGATCCCTTACTGCGAGATGGGAATAGTAGGCTCAATACCTTGGATAAAGTGATCACACAGAACGCTCCTTTGATCGTTAAAGGTGGCTATGTAGATTTTCTACAAGGCAAACAGCAGCAGCTGACCAGCAGGCACAGAAATATTCAAGACCACTGGAGAGTAGCGTATTGGGCGCGTCAGGCCCTCATGTTACCGAAAGGTATGCTTGATTATGTGATTGCTTACTTTGTCGTGAGTCTAAGAGTTCTTGACGGAAAGGCAGAGTTTAATGATCGTTTGAAACTCACTCATATGGGTACAAAAACAGCAGATCTCTTTTCCTGGAAGTCGTCACACTCTGGCGATATCCGTCAGATAGAACTGGCTGCAGATTCTTTGACAAGTCTCGTTAAAAATATGAGACAAGCAAAAGATGAGACCTGTCAGCAGGTCGTGTACACATCGGAGCCTGCAGAGCATCCTTTCATCACTATCAAGAATTTTCAAATCGTACTTCCTAGGGATGAGAAAACGGATGAGAAAAAGGTTCTTCTACGAGTAGACGATCTGACTTTGACCACTGGTCGATACTCCTTCTCAGGGCCTTCAGGCAGTGGGAAGTCGAGTTTTCTGTCAAAACTGCAGGGCCTCCAATTTGATCCTCTCTGTGCTTCTGGACAAATAAACTTTGGCACTCCAGATGGAGAGAGACCTCGTGTTGATGTGATCACTCAGGCTGACTTCCTCCCTTACTCGACTCTTTTTGAGCTCGTTACGTATAGAATCCCAGCAGAGCAGAAGGAAAGCTTTGAAGATAGAAAGAATCTAGAGGAAAAAGCCACCCAATTCTTGCGAGAACTTGATTTTGATCCTAGGCAGACCGGTCTTCTGGAAGCCTTGTCTGAGAGCAGTGTCGAAGAGAAGGATTGGGCGGCTATTCTCAGTGGAGGTCAGAAGAAGAAGTTAAATTTGACAGCCCTTGTCTTGGTTAAGCCTAAAATTGCAGTTTTGGATGAGTTCCTTACAGGCTTGGATGCACGTTCACGCGACTTGGCTCAGAATCTTCTTAGCCGCGAATTGGTAAATTCTATTGTTGTTGGCGTTGATCATCATGCGAGAGATAACAATGGGACTGGATTCTATGATAAACATCTTGTTCTTCGTCAGGGGACGATTGAAGTCAGCCCGTAGTCGCATGTTTGGGAAAGTGTCCTAAAGCGGGAGGAGAGCTCCTTTAGAAGAGAATTAAATTTAAAGGAATTTATATGCAAGAAAAAGAACAAATAGAAAAAATCATAACTGAGGATATCAACCCTTACTTGGCCATGCATCAGGGTGGATGTGAGCTTCTTTCTTATGAAGAAGGGGTGGTCTCTTTAAGAATGTTTGGAGGTTGTTCGGGCTGTCCTTCTAGCCAGATCACGCTTTTCAACGGGATCGTTCCGATCTTCAAAGAAAAGATGCCAGAGATTAAAGACGTCATTTTAGAGAACTAGTTCTTTTGATGCGTGGTAGGGGGAGAATCCTAAAGAAGGGGGAACGTCTTCTTTAGAAATAAAAAATAGAAAGATAGGGAACTATATGGGTGTGCAATGTGGAATTATCGGACTTCCAAACGTTGGAAAATCGACTTTGTTCAATGCTCTGACCTCTTCTGTTCAAGCAGCGTCTGAGAACTACCCTTTTTGTACGATCGACCCCAATGTGGGGGTAGTCGAATTGAATGATAAGCGGCTTCAAGTCCTTTGTCATTTGATTCAGACCAAAAAAGTGGTTCCTGTTTCCATGGAGTTTGTCGACATTGCGGGGCTGGTACGAGGTGCGTCGAAAGGTGAGGGGCTTGGTAATAAATTCCTTGGTCACATCAGACAGACTCAGGCTGTTGCCCACGTAGTCCGTTGTTTTGAAGATGATCAAGTGATTCATGTCGAGGGAGGAGTAGATCCCCTACGGGATATAGGGATCATAGAGTCTGAATTGATCTTAGCTGACCATGAGACTTTGGAGAATGCTCTTGGCCGGTATCGAAAATGGGCGAAGACCCCTCGCAAAGAGGTACCTGCGGTCTTAGCCATGCTAGAGGCTCTTTCTGCGCATTTACAGAAGCTTGAGCCAGCTCGTACCTTTGATGCAAAATCTTATGCAAAAGAATTTGTAGAAGCAGCCCACGTGTATAGAGACCTGCACTTGATCACAGCTAAGAAGGTTCTTTATGTCTGCAATGTGGCTGAGGAATATTTTACGGAGAACAAGCAAGACAACCCTCATGTCCAGGCTGTGCTCAAACGAGCTGAGAGTGAAGGGGCTGCTGTTGTGGTGATATCCGGGAAGATTGAAGCAGAACTAGCGACTCTCTCTCCTCAGGAGAAGACTGAGATGCTAGAGGCTATGGGTATGGGAGAATCTGGCCTCGACAGACTTGCTATGAAGGCGTACGAAATTCTTGATCTATGCACTTACTTTACAGCAGGTGAAAAAGAAATCCGCGCCTGGACTTTTCATAAAGGAGCTAAGGCTCCTGAGGCAGCTGGAGTGATCCATTCTGATTTTGAAAGAGGTTTCATCTGTGCAGAGGTCTTTCGTCTCGAGGATCTGCAGAAGGCTGGAACTAAAAGCAAAATGAAAGAAGCAGGCCACCTCCGTACAGAAGGTAAAGAGTACCTCGTGCAGGATGGAGATGTGATGGAATTCCGCTTTAACGTCTAGTTCTACTTGCAAGTTCCCCTCTCTAGCTTCTCTATCTGTCGGAAGGATAGCTCACGAAGCCCCCACTCCTCAATACCGTGCTATACAATTTATGGGATGGTTCCTAAAACAAAGACCTCATACTAGTTTGACGTAGCTGCGCGGACATGTTTAAGCACATAATGTTAAAAGATATTTAAATAAATGGACTGATAGAGGCGAAAGGGGGTATATGCTCGCCTTTTTCTTGTTACTTCATTGCAAGATTGCAAAGAAGAGTGTTTGCGAGAAAAGCTTGCTGTGAGTGAAAGGTGCGTAGTGGGTTCTCCCAAGATCCAGCGAAAAAGAGATTGAGGTGCTAGAGGAATGGAAGCAATAAAAGGACGAGTTGTCATTGTTGATGATGATGCTGCCATCCTATCCTTGTTGAAAGGCTACCTTTCGATGGAAGGCTACGATGTTATCTGCTTTCCATCTTCGATGGAGGCCCTTCAATCTCTTGTCGAGGTCGATATAGTTTGTGAAAAAATCATAGTTGATGTTGTTGTTTGTGACTTGAAGATGCCCAAAATGGGTGGTTTAGAATTTATCCAAAAACTTCTCGTCGCTCGACCTGAACTTCCTATCATTCTTATGACTGCTTTTGGTTGTGTTGAAACAGCGGTTGAGGCTATGAAAAAAGGTGCCTTCAATTACATTATCAAACCTTTAAAGCCACTTGAAGTGCTTCTCAGTATAGAGAGAGCCCTAAATTATCGAAAGCTGAGTTCCGATAATAAATTTTTAAGAAAGGTTATTAGCTCTTATCATAAAATTGGGAATATCATCGGTAAAAGCAAGGAAATACAATCTGTTTTTGAACTGATTCGTCGTGTTTCTCAGGTGAATGCCAACGTGCTTATCACTGGAGAAAGTGGGACAGGCAAAGAGCTGGTTGCGAGAGCCATTCATGATAAGGGGCCACGATCAGCTAAGCCTTTTGTCGCTATCAATTGCACGGCTATCCCTGAAACACTACTAGAATCGGAACTTTTTGGTCATGCAAAAGGGGCATTCACGGGAGCTATCCAAAGAAAGCGTGGACTTTTTGAAGAGGCGGAAGGTGGGACTATTTTTCTTGATGAAATTGGTGATATGAATCTCAGTCTCCAGGCCAAACTGCTGAGGGTTATTCAAGAAAAACAAGTTCGAGCTCTTGGTGAGAATGTAGCCCGAGATCTAGATGTTCGAATTATTGCTGCTACACACAAAAATTTAAGAGTAGAGATGAAGGAAAATCGATTTCGGGAAGACTTGTATTATCGTTTGTGTGTCATCCCCATCATAGTTCCTTCCTTGCGAGAGAGAACGGAAGACATACCTTTTCTGGCTGATTATTTCTTAAAGAAGTATACAACCATTAATCATACAAAAGTCATGGGTTTTACTAAAAAAGCTATAGAAAAATTAAGTCATCTCAGATGGGAAGGCAATGTTCGAGAGCTGGAAAATACTATTGAGAGAGCCTCGATTCTTTGCTCTGGGTTTTATATCGATGAAACGGACATACCGTCCTCTTCTCTGGAAAGTGAAGAGGACTTGTTCCAAACCGTCACCTGTGATTTTCCGACGATGAAAGAGCTTGAGAGACGCTATGTTCAAGCTGTTCTTGATAAAACTGGAAATCACAAGGATAAAGCAGCCCAAATTTTGGGATTGAATCGCAGAACATTGTTAAGAAAAGAGAAGGAGTATAGCCTCTGTCTAGGAGCCATCCCATAAGTCGTATAGCAAGGCATTGAGGAGCGAGCAGCGCAGTTTACTTGCTGATAAATGAGCAGAACAGCGATGAAAATAACGCAGGTAGACGACTTATGGGATGGTATCCTAGATACAAGTGATGGTGCACAGAACCAAGAGGATGAAAATTATGAAATTACAGTTAGATGAGATCTATAATCTAACTGGATGTGCTAGGAACAACAGGGTCTTCACTTTGTCGAGCATTCAAAAAAGATAAGAGATCTTTGCTAAAAAAAGATGAAAAATTTAGTTTAGTGGATCATCCCAGCATGAGACCCGTTCTTTTGGGTTTTATAGAAAATCTTCCAAAAATCGTAGAGAGATTACGTGGAGCTCTAATGCATTTAGACTCTGAGGAAATGTCTACGTTGTCTCATCAACTCTCAGGATCTGCAGGCTCATACGGGCTTGATCAGATTGGAAGAATAGCTGCTATCATTGAATCCAATACCATAAATCCCATGAGTTCTAAGGTGCTTCTGCCACTTATCGATGAGTTAGACTCATTATCCCAGTCTGCTAAACGAGAAGTCTCAGACTAAATTTTTGACTAGAAACCATCCCACAAGTTGTTTAGCGATCATGGGACAGTTTGGCTTGTAATGGGTCAAATTGTCTAAAAGAGAAATCCTATCTAGATAATATAATGAGCAATATTAAATGATTGCCTCTTGGCATAGGCT
Organism: Oligoflexales bacterium; assembly: GCA_017985985.1. Classification (GTDB taxonomy): domain Bacteria; phylum Bdellovibrionota_B; class Oligoflexia; order Oligoflexales; family Bog-1112; genus JAGNWK01. Next base: position 17,556 of record JAGNWK010000038.1, on the reverse strand, counting down.
TTGCTTCAAAGCCTTCTGCTAATGATTCTGCAAAAGTTATTCCTTAGATAGATTCTGTTAATGAGTAGGAGCTGACAATGACTGTTTTAAATTTTTTTCTTTCTACCGGTGTGATGAATAAAGTTTCCCCTTCAGGTTTGCATAGGTCTCATACGAGAGGGGTTCTATCTCCTCAGTCTGCTCTCGTCCTGGAAGCCGAGGTGGTGCAACCTGGTTTAGGTTTACCTGAGGGGGCACCTAGGTCTTTTGTCTCTGAAAATGGATTGGATACATTTCATTCCGATCTCATTCAGGAAGATCTTCAAGAGTGGGATAATTCATACGCGGGGTTGGTTAATTTATCGGAACATCTACTCCCTTGATTTATGAGCGATTTTAACGTCTTGAACGTGTTGCTTGCTCACATGTTTTTGTTGCATCTAGGTCGGGATGATCTGTAGGATGGATGTTATGTTTGCTAGGACTCTCTATTTTTCGTTAATTTTTTATTTGATGTGTTTTTTTCAACATGTAGATAAGGCTTGTACTTTAGTTGATGAAGACGGAAGAGTAATGGGGTGTCTCGCGGGTTTGATTTATAGAAGTCTCGGAGGACACTCTGTTCAGGTCGGTCATGTCATAAAAGTGTACACTCCATCGTCAGCAGAAGAAGTGGAAGAAGAATTGAATTCAGCAGGTAACTCAATACATCACGAACCTAAGATCTATCCTACGGTTGATAGAGCTTTGGGGAGGGTGTCCGCTGAGTGGGCGGGACGATGAGTAGGCGCTGACAGCCATGAGGCTTTGGCCTCTGCTGTTTTGAAGAGAAGAAAGCTTACTAGAGCAGGACTGAAGAAGTCGAAGGATCTGCGCTGCTCTTGCTGCGGAAAGATCGAGGTTGTCCACAAAGCCTAGGAGTGGATTGATGGGCAAAGAGTCTGTGTGCCCTTCGACCATGAGGCTTTGAATTTTTAGTGAACCTACTGCTTTATCGGCCACTCCAGATGGGGATGGGCAGAGGGGAGCGACCTGGATCTTGTTGCATAGATCGAGAAAGTCCGTTTCTTCCTTTGGAAGATTGGCTTTGATTTGCTTTGGTAAAATCTTGGGAGGACCTGCTGTGATCTCTTTTTTTGTGGGGAGAGAGGACCCAGTTTCCGCACTACTAGTTTCCGCACAGGGGAGAACCTGTTCCAATGTTTTAGCAAGAATGGCAAGGTGCCTCCAAACCGATGGATCTTTTTTGGGAAAAGATTGAGCTGGCTCGAATCCAAGAGCTTTTTCATTCAGGCGTAGAATGCCTTCTTCAGGAATGATTTCAGTTTCAACCCCTTGTTGCTCTAATAAGTTCTTTATATCACTTAAGATACGTCGAGCGGGTTCTTCAGTCGGTTTTTTCTCTAATTCTAATTCTTTTTTTTCAGTAGAAATATTCATAAGAGGTAGGGTGAGTAGGGCTGTGAAAACTAAAATGCCGACAAGCAGAAGGATAAACTCATAGCTTACTTTTGATGAATCGGATGGAATGGGGTTCTCTGTCTGCTGTGGTTTAAACATCAGAGACTCTGCTGTGATGCTGCTCGCCAATTTTCAGTCGACCTTTATCATTGGTCTTTTCTTTGGCGAGAGACCCTCCTGTCCTAAGGTTTTCAGTGCTTAGCTCTGCAGACTTTTGTCTGAACTCATGCAGCCAATGCTGGAAGAGCTCAGGCTCAAAATGTGACTGATGTTTAGTTGTAAAATTCTTCATCTCTTCCAGTAGGGAGTAGGTGATTTTGAGTTGTTGTCTGATAGCTTGGGTGCTGCTGTCGAGCATCTTCTCAATGGGTTGAATATCAAGTCTAGCTATGAGGCTGTGGTTCAGATTTTCGATGAGACCAAGGATCTCTTTTATATCCAAGCGATGGGTATATTGATAAAAAAGAGCGCAAAGCAGGCCAAGGATAGAGCTGCTAAAGGCAAGAGCAGCTCCTTTGTAGATAGGTAGATAGGGTAGATAAGCTGGCGTCTGTGCTGAGCCATTTTCAGGGCGCGGCAGGAGCCCGTTCTTTGACAAAAAGATGGCAGCTGCGAGAGCCACAAGAGTTCCCATAAGCCCTAAGATATGTAAGTGGGAGCTTATTCTTGACGGGTTTAATTCAATAAAAGGATAAATGATAGTCGATTCATTCAAATAACGAGAAGGAAGATGGGTAGAACGCATAGCCATTTTAACCGGAACTTGTTCGCCCCAAGGGGAGGAGTTGCTATCTTCTTTGAATGTTTGGTAATCTGGAAAAAAAATAGAGGAAGAAAATTCCTTCCACGCTAAACGTATGCGATGGAGCATCATGATTCTTGCACTTACGTCCGTAAAGGCCTGCGCAAAACCTTTTCCATCACGAGTCTGTCTTACAATTCGGATGGTCTCCGTGATTTCATGATACAAGACTTTCTTTTTCCAATGGATATAAAAGAAAGATTTTAAGGTGTAAAAAACAATTAATAAACACCAGACGATGATGAAGGGAGGAGAGATCAAAAAATTTGATATATCTGTAAGCTGTGTGTTCATAATTACAGCTTATATCGATTTCAACTCTTTTCTAGAGGGAATTTTTTGCTCTATAACTTCTTAAGTTCATAGCAGGCCTCGTCATTGCGAGGGAAGCGAAGCGATCTCGGTGTATAGGTCAGATTGCTTCGTCGCCTCTGGCTCCTCGCAATGACGAAATTAAAGAACCTCGTCATTGCGAGGGAAGCGAAGCGATCTCGGTGTATAGGTCAGATTGGAGTGAAGTCCACTGCAGGCCTCTAACCGAATGACAGTCATCAGAGAGTAAGACCAAAACCAAATTCGAAAGTCCATCGATGTAATTTCTTTGGACTTTCGTCTTTGCGGTAAAACAGGGCGTGCTGGCTATAGACCTGAGGGTGGAAACGGTGTTCCACTCCAAACCCAAAGAGTCTGTATTGGAAGCGGACATCATCATAAAGGACTAAGGATCTGGTCTTCTTTTTGATCGACTCCTCATAGGCAAGGCGAATGATTTGCTCGAAAGGCTTTTCTTTTCCATCTGGTGTGGCGCGAACGTGAATCCATTCGATGTGAGCAAGATTATGATCTGGTGTGGTGCTGACAGCAGAGAGTCCAATCTGTCTTTTTCCTTCTTTTTCAGATAGAAAAGATACCGCGAATCGGGTGCCATTGAAGATAGAGATGTCCCTTGAGAGGCGGGAGGAGAAGGAATGTTGAGCTGTGTCTTGCAACGAGAATTTATTTTGAGAGACTTGAAGTTCCCATGTCCACTTTTCAAGGTCATCGAGGCTTACTTTTAAAGCTGGTCTTGAGATTCCCCAAAAAAAGCGATTATCGTAGAAACTTGTGAATAACAGAAATGGATTTTTATCGATCCCAAAAGCTGACATTTGTTGACCTAAAGTCAATAAAAATTTGTCAGAAGAAGGATCCCCAAAACGAATAGCGGCGAGTTTAAGTTCTTTGTTTAAAAAATCGATTTCATGTTTAGGAGGGTAATCTTTTGCCCAGTCTTGGTAAGTTTCGATATGAAAAGAAATGCCTTTTTTGGTGAAGACAGAACTTCGCACTGTCGAGGCCTCTGTAAGAGACAGACTGCGATTAGTGATAAAGCCAAGATGAAAACCAGCCTGGGCCTCGAGGCAAACAAGAATCTCAGGACTGCTCTCAGGGCTCTCTCCTTCTTCAAGAGTGCATTTCCCTGTTTTGATTTTGAAAATAGATCTGCTTAACTCTTTTTTCTCAAGAGCTTGCGTTGAGCTGACTTCGTCAGAAGCTAGGAGTTCTCTATGGTTGAGAAAGCAGCAGCTTAGGAAGAGAGCTAAAGAGAAGACCATCATGAGAATTAAAATTTTAATTCGTGTCATTGAGGTACCCCCATTCGCGGAGGATGTTTTCAAATTCAGAATTCCCTGTCTCGATTCGTCTCGTCTGCATACTGTCTTCTTCAACTTTCCTAATATATGCTCGATTCTCCTTACCGATGGGTAGAAGTTTATAATCCCCATTTTTTTCTAGTGGTAGATCTGAGGGGCGGATGTTCAAAGGCAGTCGCAGTGATGTCATTAGCAAGGGTACTGGTTCATTGTCGATAAGGATATCTAAGGTTTGGATAGGCTCTTTTGAAAAACTCCATAAAACCCTCTCCTCAGATGGGTTGGGAATAGTGTAGAGCCAGGATCCGCTGTCTGTGCTGGTCCCCCTCCAGGAACTCGGAATTTCTTTTTTGAATTGCTCTTGATCTTCAGCGGAAAAGGCTATCTTAAGTGATCTGACCTTTTGCGCTTCAATGACAAGTTCATACTTCTCCTTGAGTTGAAAGTGATGATTATAAAGTTTGCGGATTCTGTTAAGAGTGAAAGGTTCTCTCTTAGCAAGGTTATGTTGTTCGAGTGGATCTGTTTTTAAATCAAACAGCTGTTCAGTTTGTAGGATAGAGGTGTGCTCGATGCTTCGGTATACTCCTGGTGGGGTAAGTCTTTTTTCTACTGGTGCATATGAGCGTATGTATTTCAGTCCTTCTGGTAAGAAGAGGGCTCGTCCATGGTAGCCTTCCGAACTTAATGTTTCGGGCTCTTGCTGATCTGTTAAGAGAGATCGACCCTCACACCAGGGTGGAACAGGGATGCCGTAGTGGGCGAGGAGGCTTGGTCCTATATCTAGCCCAGAGACGTATTCTGGTCGCTCTCCTCCTATGCTTTCATTCTTCAAGTTCGTAACAGAAAAAATAAGGGGGATATGGATTTCGTCGTTATAGAGAGTAGCTCCGTGATCAAAGTAAGTTCCCGTATAGCTTGGGCCAGCTTCATTGTCTGTGAATGTTCGAAGCTCGTGATGGTCTCCATGGTCAGCGCTGATGACGACGTCTGTGGAAGGTCCAAGCTTGAGGGCTTCTAGACCTTTGATCAGTATCTTTAAGTAGCGATCTGTATAGTACACTTCTGCTTGGTAAAGCCACCGGAGGATGTTTGCGTAAGAAGAAAAAACTTGCATTCCGGGGAAAGTTTTCCATAGGTCATAGAGAGGGGCCTTATAGGGGGCATGGGGAGCATGATAATGAAGGTAAAGAAAGAAAGGGTGTTCTGTATTTTTTGTCATCCAAGAAAGAGCTGCGCGGGTGATCTGGGGGGTGTCGTAAGCATCTTTTTCTAAGGCAATCTGCTCTGAGAAACCATGGTTTAGCCCTATACCTAGGACTTCAGATAAGACAGAAATGTTCCCTATCATAGCTGTTTTTTTTCCCTGCATTCGTAGGTAGGAGGGAAACGATGGTTTTTGCTGCTGATAGAAACGCTCTTGTTCTGTTTGAGAGATAGCATAAGAAAAAGCCAGAGATCCCAGCTGGGAAGCTGATTGACAGCTGAGCATGGCATTTGTAGATGGACTCGTCATATTGCCTGCGGCTATGGCGTTTTTAAACCTAAGCTTGTCTCTGCTAAACTGTGTAAGAAAGGGAGCTTCGATTGGACTGATGGCTTCCGCTCGGAGGGTGTCCACAAGAATAAAAAGAACGTTTCTAGCTTTTACTTCGTGGTCTTGTTTGTAAAAAATGAGTTCGGAAACAAGGCAGGGGCCACCTTCGCAGACGAGAGACAGCTCATCGTCTTCTGCAAGTTCTAGATTCAAGTTAAAATCTTGCCAACCTATCCAGGATGTTTCAGGATCAGGCTTCCAGTAACGGTCAAAAAATTTATAGGAGAGCTTGTTCGTAGGGACAGGCGGGCTCATAGCGGGAATTGAAAAAGAATCAATGTTCTTTCCATTGAGAGCTACACTCAGGTCTGATCTTTTAAGAAAGGAACTAGCTCCTAGATTAAGATGAACGGATCCGATTTGCTTGGGTTTTAAGAGAAACTCTTGCCCCTGTTCGAGGAAGATGGCGTCTCTCCCCTCGAGGCGTTCAGGATAGGAGCCGACGGCTACATAAATTTGGTAGGGGCTATGGAAACGTTGGGACGTCGTCTTGAATTGGAGGGGGTACTCCTGTTTGAATGTATCAATTTTTGTGCTGTATTCCATCTCATTTAAGCTACGGAAGCCATGCTCCATCTTATCTAAAAACAGGCTGGCAACTCTGATTTCAGATCCCTGTGCCCCTATGGATGAATGCTGATTTTTCTTCAGATTTTGAATTTTTATCGAATCCAAGGATATCCTGGAGTCTCTGGGATAAACAAAAATAAAGAAGATGAGAATGAAGCCTAAGAGGGTCGTCAAAAGAGAGCCTGGGATGATATAGAATAATGTCCTGTTCAAGATAGTCCTCTCAAAGTCTGGTTCTTCTCACAGTCGAATCTTTCAAAATTTGATTATTTTCTACAGTCTGTCTCTTTCTACAGTCGAACAAGAAAATCATCGATCATCTGAGCTGGGGATTCTAGATCGAGCATCAGGTTTATCAATTCTGATTTCATGGAGGAAAAGAGAGTTGGATTTTTATTTGCAAGATCCTCTAGATTATAGGGGTCATCAGCCCGATGATAGAGTTTAAAAAAAGCGCCTTTTGCTGTGGGTGTATATATGAGTTTGTAGGGACCGCTGGTGAGGCTTCTGTGTTTTGCGCTTACGATGATGTCTTCAAATTGTGGTTTAAGAATGATTTCCCCCGAGTCAGCTGGGTCTAGTCGTAGAAGCTGTGAGATGCCGGGGTAATCTAGTCTTTCCTGTTGGAAAAAGACTTTCCCGGAGCGGGAGAACCAGATCTCTGTTTCGGAGTAAGCTGATAGTTCTGGGGGTGTCCTTGCTTTATCAAAGAGCCAAGGGCTTAAATCTTTGCCTTCAAAGGGAGCGTCTTGACCGAGAAGGCCAAGAATGGTGGGACTGAGGTCAATGCTCCTTGTGGTGAAGGGGATCGTTTTTATCTGAAGTTTATTTTCAGGTGTGTTGGGTATCTTTATGATAAGGGGGACCTTAAGGACATGTTCTCCCCGTAGGTGATCGCCATGGCCTTGGATCCCATCCCATTCTAAGAGGTCTTCTCCATGGTCAGCTGTCAGAACGATGAGAGTGCTGTCCCATAGTTTTTCCTTCTTGAGCCAGGCAAAAAGTTCTCCAAGTGATTGGTCGATAGAGCGCAGGGAGCCGTCGTAGAGAGCTTGGATTTGCAGTTTGTCTTCTAGAGGTAGAGATCGGTTCTCTTCTTTTAAATCAGGGTTTTTTTGAAATAAAAAAGAACCCTTGTAATCGGGTGGAGAGTATTTGGAATACCAGGGCCAAGGAGCTGCGTAGGGAAAGTGGGCTGTTGAGTAGAAAAGCGTGATAAAAAATGGGTTCTCTTGATTTCTCCAGTTCTGCAGTTCCGTCATAGCTTTTTGAGTGAGGGTCGATGGGTCAGCAAAGGCTGGGTTTTCAAGCGTGTTTTCTTCAAAAAGAGAGAGGCCTGGTTCAAAACAAAGGAATGGCAAGAAGAACGGAAAGTACTGATCAACCCCCATACGGATAAGGGTTTGGATGTTCATGCGAGGTGCTTGTATCGACGAAAACCCCACATCAAAACGGGGAAATATGTCACCTGCAAAATCCGAGATGACTGTTCTTGGAGAATAGCCCATTTTTTCTAATTCATGAACTAGGCCAGAGAGCTTTTCTTGGCGAGGTAAGAATCCGGGGAACATGTGTCTGATACCGGATCGAGCAGAGTACTGCCCTTGCAGCATTTCTATCCATGAGGGAAAGGTTCTTGGGATTCCGACGATATGGTCGTCAAAAACAACAGTTTTTGGATCTTCATTTCTCAGGCTAAAAACTTCAGGCATAACTTTGTAATTCAGTCGGTCGTTTCGAAGGGAGTCGATTGCAATAAGCAATAGGTTGTGCTTCTTACGAGTCGGGTCTTGGATTTTCTTTGAGCTGTTTTTTTCATATCTGTCCGGTGGGAATGTTTGAATAAAGAAGGGTATGGGCTTGACCAAAAAGCTCAGAGCAATAAGAGCACAAGGGAGGGCTAATGTATGTTTTCGAATCCTGAAAAATAGTTTGTTGATCACGGCTGCATAAAGAACGAGGGTGAGAAAAAGTCCAGAACCGAGGATGAGGAGAAGTCGCGGGTTGACGTACTGGGAGAGATGGAAAAGCGAGAGCTTAAGTGTTTGGCTCGGAAGGAAATTTTCAAATAAAGCAGGGTATTGAAGCAAAGAAAAAAGTGCGATGAGAGTGTAAGAAAAGCAGAGTCCATGGAAAAAGAGGATCTTTATGAAGAGGTTTTTTTTTCCTGGAAGCTGCGGGATAGACAGTTGGGCAAAGCAGGCTAGCCAGAGCCACGAACCGACATAGGTGAGGAGTTTGAGGAGTTCTCTGCCAAAGGTCCATGGGTAGCTTGTGATGAGATTTCCTGATAGCCCTGCTTCTGAAGTTCCGAGATAGTTTTTTTGTTGAAAGCAAAAAAGCTGGAGGCAAAGGAGTGCTAGGAGGAGGAACAGAGTAAGGAACAGAGATCGAACGAGCAGACGTAAACCTAAATGTTTTATACTCATAGACTTCACTGTACAGCTTCAAGGTATTTAGAGTGGACCCATCTCGACTTGCCAACACGAAACCAGCTGCCATGCGTTGCGTAGACCTGAACAAGCTCATTTTCTTTAAAGTGGGCCGTTATAGGGGCGTGGAGGTGGGGCTTACTCCTCGCTTTTAGCGAAAAAATACTAACTCTGTAATTTTGACTGGAGTTGGCAGAGCTCGTGTTTTTTTTGTGCGTGGTACTGGTGCGAGGATTGATTTTTGTAAGTTTAGATTTCGATTTTGATTTCTTATGCCTCGCTCCTTCTGTCAGGGGCTCCTTAACCTGCAGGTTTTTGACAGCATGTAGCTTCCCGTCTTCAAGGACTTTTCCAAATTCTTCATCAAAGCCAGATAATTGGTTTTCCTGGGTTTGGGTGTTCAGCTCAGGGGGAGCCGAGTTTTCCCTTTCTACGAACTGAGCGGCTGGCTTGGGAACGTTTTCCTCATTCCTCCGTTCTGTTCTCTCAATTCTTTTTTGAATCCGCTCTCCCTCGGGGTGTTGGCAAGATAGTTGGCAAGACAGGAGGGAGAAGAAAAAAATAACAGAGAGAGGGGTGATGTGCTGTTTCTGGGGGAGGGTCAGGGGGGCTGGGCTCTTTCCTGGTTTTCTCCAGGGGTATGTAAAGTAGGGGCAAGCCATACTTGATCCTTTTCAAGACATTGTTTTCAAACGGTAAAGGAATGTTAAAAAAAGCCTGAGGTCTTTACAAGTGAATTACGGTTTCTTTTCAGAAACGGCGCCATCGATGGAATATTTAATGATTAAAAAGAGGGTTGACGAATCCCTTTTCTTCAAATTACACTCGTCCCCTCTTTATGAGGTGAGATGAAATGGAAAACCAGAAAATTCGTATTAAACTTAGAGGCTATGACCACAGATTGATCGATCAATCGACGTCAGAGATTGTTGAGAGAGCAAAAAGGACAGGGGCAAGGATAGCAGGTCCGATCCCTTTGCCTACAGAAATCAACCGTTACACCGTGCTCCGCAGTCCCCACGTGGACAAGAAATCCCGCGAACAATTTGAGGTTCGGACACACAAAAGGGTGCTTGACATTCTGGAGGCTAAGCAGCAAACCATTGATGCTTTGATGAAGTTGGATCTTGCTTCCGGTGTCGACGTAGAAATCAAGTTATATTAGCCGATTTACTAGAATTTATATCAGAGAGCATGAGCTAAAACATGACTGCAAAAGTGCAAGACAAGGCCCTTATAGCAAGAAAGATAGGCATGACGAGAATAGTCGACGCTCAGGGTCGACTTGTTCCGGTGACCTTGCTTAAGGTTGATGAGCAGAAGGTATCAAAGATTTTGACTCCAGAGCGCGATGGTTATCACGCTTACCAGGTCGCTTATTATCCAAAGGCGAGAAAGAACGTCACAAAATCGGACGTTGCGCGTCTTCAGAAGGTAGGCCTGCAGGAATTGTTCAGTCGTTTTAAGGAATTTCGTACGCCGAACGCTCCCTTATACGAGCTCGGTTCTCTGATCAGCGCAGACCTCTTCAAGGATGTCGCCTCAGTTGACGTAACCGGTGTGACAAAGGGGCGCGGTTTTCAAGGCGCGGTTAAACGCTGGGGTGCTGCGATTGGACGTATGACCCACGGTTCTAGGTTCCACCGTAGGCCTGGCTCTTTGGGGATGAGGTCGACTCCGGGCCGTGTGTTTAAGAATAAACATCAGCCTGGTCATATGGGTGTGGATGTGACAACCGCTATCAATGTCAAAATTTTAGACCTTGATCTTGAAAATAATGTTTTGGCTGTTAAGGGCTGTATTCCCGGTCACAATGATGGATTTGTGGAAGTAAGGCCTAGCAAAAAGTTGAAATAGTACTCTTTAATAGAGAGTGTGTGTTCTGAGATCTCGTGAGAGCAAGATAGGATCAATATGAATTGGGATGTACTAAATATAAGCGGCGAAAGAGTTAGGAGTGTGAGCCTTCCTCAGTCTGTTTACGGACTCGAGATGAATGAGCCTCTTCTCCATTCTATCGTGAAGGCTTTCAGGGCTAACAAGCGACAGGGCACTCACGCTACTAAAACAAGAGCGTTTGTTTCAGGTGGGGGCAAAAAGCCTTTCCGACAAAAAGGAACTGGGGAAGCTAGGCAGGGGACAACTCGTTCTCCTTTGATGCCAGGCGGAGCCGTCTGTCATGGTCCTCAACCAAGATCCTACAGACATAAACTTAATCAAAAGATGAAGCGTCTTGCTCTTTGCGTGGCTCTTAGTGACAAAGTCAGGCATAAACGTCTTACTCTCATTGACTCTTGGGCTATTGGGGAGTACAGGACCAAGGCTATCTTGGAGACTTTAGGGGCTCTCAAGCATTCCCACCATAAGAAGGTTTTGATCAGTGATGAGCGAACAGATGATTTTCTCTATCGCTCGGCTCGTAACCTACATGGTGTTCAGGTTGTCCACTCATCAAGTCTCAATGTAGAAGATGTTTTGGATTGTGAGGCTCTGATCTTGAGTGAGAGCGCTCTGCAGGTTTTGGAAAAAAGATTGAATCAGGCTGAGGTCTAGTCCATGAATGTTTATGATGTCCTAATTAAGCCGTTATTGTCTGAAAAGAGTGTTTCTGTTCGTGAACAACTCGGGCGTTATGTGTTCTTAGTTCGTCAAGATGCCAATAAAGAAGATGTTCGTTCTGCCGTAGAACAGCTCTTTGACGTCAAGGTTTTAAAGGTTAATACTGCCTTGATTCGAGGCAAGATTAAGAGACGCGGTATGCATCTCAGTAAGCGAAGTAATAGCAAAAAGGCTTATATAACCTTGCGCGAAGGCCAGAAGATAAAGATATTCGACGATCAATGATAGGGAAGAGAGCTTACCATGGGAATTAAGATTTATAAGCCGACGAGCGCGGGTCGTCGCAATATGTCGGTGAATGATTTCTCTGTTCTAGACAGGGTTGAGCCCTTGAAGTCACTTACGCACTCGCTTAAGAAACATTCAGGGCGAAACAACTACGGTCGGATCACTGTTCGTCATCAAGGCGGCGGTGCTAAACGTAAGTATAGAATCATTGATTTTAAGAGAGACAAGCGGGATGTTGAGGGTAAAGTTGAATATCTTGAGTATGACCCTAACAGAACGGCGTTCATAGCTAGAATTTTGTATAAGGACGGGGAGAGACGGTATATCATCTGTCCCAATGGTCTGAAAAAAGGTGATCAGGTCGTCTCTTCTGACCAAGCTGATATCAAGCCTGGAAATGCTCTGCCTCTGAAGAATATTCCCGTTGGTACGATGATCCACAATGTGGAGATGCGACCAGGTAAGGGCGGACAGTTGGCTCGGGCAGCGGGTTCTTACTGCCAGTTGGCTGGTCGAATGGATGGATACGTCCAGCTGAAGATGCCTTCCGGTGAATTAAGGAAAATTCCTGAGCTTTGTTTGGCAACAGTTGGTATTTCCAGCAACCTTGATAACATCAATGTTAAATGGGGTAAGGCTGGTAAATCAAGGTGGAGGGGTATTCGACCCACAGTGAGAGGGGTCGCGATGAACCCGGTTGACCATCCACACGGTGGTGGTGAAGGTAAATCTTCGGGGGGACGTCATCCAGTTTCTCCTTGGGCTCTTCCAACTAAAGGTTATAAAACCCGAAGAAATAAGAGAACGAGTAAGTTTATTATCTCAAGGCGTACGAAGTAGCCTTGCTTCTCTTGGGTAGTCGGGTATAGGAATTTTAAGGAGAATTATTTTGGCTCGCTCTGTAAAAAAGGGTCCGTTTGTGGACTCGTATCTTTTGAAAAAAGCAGATGTGGCGAAGAAGGACAAGAAACCAGTAAAAACCTGGAGTAGGCGTTCTACCATTATCCCTGACTTTGTCGGAGTGACCTTTGCGGTTCATAATGGTAAAAAGTTTGTCCCAGTTTACGTTACAGAAAATATGGTTGGACATAAGTTAGGTGAGTTTTCACCTACCAGGACGTTCAAGGGGCACACGAAGGGTAAGAAAGCTGCAACTGCAGCTGGTTGAAGGGAATACAATGTCGAGAGCATATCTTAAGGGAGTTCGGATCTCCCCAAGGAAAGCACGGTTGGTCGTTGATCTTGTAAGAGGAAGACCTGTTCAGGAGGCATTAGATATTTTGCTTCAGATGAACAAAAAGGCTGCACCGCTAGTTGCTGGGTTGATTAACTCAGCTATCGCGAATGCGAAGCAATCGATGTCGGTAGATATCGATCGTCTCTTCGTTGAGTCGGCTTTTGTTGATGGTGGCCCTATGTTTCAGAGGTCTATGCCGAGAGCTAAGGGTAGAGCGACGCCGATTAAGAAGCGAACCTCCCATATCACTATTGAGCTTGCTGACTTTTAGTCTAGTTACTTTTAGTCTAGTTTCTAAGGAAGGAATTTAAAGTGGGGCAGAAAGTCAATCCTATTGGTTTCAGGTTAGGGATCATTCGTACCTGGTCTTCCAGATGGTATGCCAATAATCGTCGATATTCCGATTTGGTGCAGGAAGATGTGCAGATTCGTAAATATGTGCACAAGAAGTTTTCTGCTGCTGGGATTTCTAGGATCGAGATCGAGCGGGCTGCTAAAAGTGTGAAAGTGAACATATTCACGAGCAGACCTGGTATCATCATCGGTAAAAAAGGGGTTGGCGCAGAATCTTTGAAAGAAGAGTTGCTCCGTCACTGTGACATCAAGTCGTCTGAACCTATTGTGAACGTATTTGAGGTTAAGAAGCCAGACTTAGATGCTCAGCTGGTTGCTGACAGTGTTAAGGTCCAGATTGAAAGGCGGGCCTCTTTCCGCCGAGTTATGAAAAAAGCTATTGCCAGTACAATGAAGGCTGGAGCTAAGGGTATAAAAGTCCAGTGTTCTGGTCGTTTGGGTGGAGCAGACATGTCGCGTGTAGAACGCTATCATGAAGGCAGAGTTCCCCTGCACACTCTTAGAGCTGATATTGACTATGCAACCTCTGAAGCAGCTACAACCTATGGGTTGATAGGTGTTAAAGTTTGGATCTGTCATGGGGATGTACTCGATCAGGCTAGAAGTCAAAACACATAGGAAGAAGCAATGTTAGCTCCTAAAAAAACAAAATTTAGAAAACAGCACAAGGGCCGTATTAAAGGCATGGCGACTTCTGGAAATGAACTAGCTTTTGGCGAGTATGGTTTGATGGCCTTGGAGCCCGGGAAGATAACGGCAAAGCAAATTGAGGCTGCTCGTATTGCTATGACGAGACAGACCAAGAGGGGCGGTCAGGTTTGGATTAAGATTTTTCCAGACACTCCGGTTACTAAAAAACCTGCTGAAGTCAGGATGGGGTCTGGTAAAGGTGCCGTAGATCACTATGCTGCTAAGGTAAGACCTGGCAGAATTCTTTACGAGATTGGTGGGATTGATAAAGCAGTGGCAGTCAGTGCTTTAGAGCTTGCGGCAGCAAAATTGCCGATTAAGACTAAGCTTCTTTCTAAAAACGAAGACCCTTGGATCGCTTAAGCTTGAAGTTCGCAGCCTTGGTGTCTTGAGAAGATAAGGATTTAAGGGGTTATGGAATTAAAAAAGTTAGAAAAAGCAGAGATAAAGGCCTTTAATTTGGAGAGATCCTTAGAGGCAGAGTCAAGCCTTCGTAAAGCTCTTGCGCATTTGCGAATGGAGCTGTACACAGAGAAGGGCAAAAGCTCGGCTAGAGTTCGCCAGATGAAAAAAGATATAGCAAAGGTTTTAACCTTCCGTACTGCTTTCCTGGCAAAACCGGCTCACAAGTAGACGACTTACAAGTAGACGACTTACAAACAGAATAGGTAGCGAGAAATAAGCATGGAAGCATCGAAGACTCATACAGCCCAAGTATCTGGGCATCAGGCTCCTCAAAGTGAGCAAGGCCCCAGTTTGAAGGGTGATGGACTAACTCGACTCGGGACGAAAAAGAAAAGAATTCGTTGCGAAGTTGTCAGTGACAAGATGACTAAGTCGCGAGTTGGTGCTCTGGTGAGACTGGTGAAGCATCCTGTTGTTGGTAAGTACATTAAGCAGACGACAAGGTATATGTTTCACGATGAAAGCAATCAGACTCGCTGTGGAGATGAGGTCTTGATCGAAGAGTGCAGACCTATGAGCGCGCGCAAGTCTTTTACGCTTGTTTCTGTCGTTAGATCTAGTAAGACACCTGCATCAGAGCATTGATTTGGGTGCGAGTGTATGGCAGCTAGTTTGGTGCTAATTCAAAGGTAGGATTTTGAAAAATGATCTATATGGAAACTGTCCTCAGGACAGGCGATAACTCTGGTGCCAAAAGAGTCAAGTGTATCAAGGTTCTTGGCGGTAGTAAAAGACAGTTTGCAAGAGTAGGCGACATTATTGTTGTTTCCGTCAAAGAAGCTTTGTCGAGCAGTAAAGTAAAAAAAGGCTCTGTACACAAGGCTGTTATTGTAAGAACAGCTTCGCCAGTTCTCAGGAACGATGGCTCTAGTATTCGCTTTGACGAGAATGCTTGTGTCTTGATAAAAGGTACGGACAACGAGCCCGTAGGGACACGTATATTTGGCCCGATTTGCAGAGAGGTCAGAAACAAAGGCTTTGTTCGGATTGCGTCTCTTGCTCCGGAAGTCCTCTAAGAATTCAAAGAATATAGAGAAGTAGATCATCATGAAGAAATCAGAAAAAAGTGGCGAAGCTCAAGTGAAAAAAGTTGAGAAAAAGAAGTCTCCTTCGTTGAGCTCAACAGATGCAGCTGCTAAGTCATCTGCCAAGAAGACGACTAAGAAAAAAGATGCTCCAGCTGCTTCGTCAGCCGACCTGTCTCCATCGAAGAAGTTGAGTTCTAGTTATGTTCCTAGACTTCTACAGCACTACAGAGAGTCATCAGACACTTTGAAGAAGACGCTCGGTGTAGAAAACCCTATGCAATTGCCAAAGCTAGAAAAAATTATTGTTAATATTGGCCAGGGTGACGCGACTCAAAACATAAAAGTTCTTGAGAGTGCGGTTTCAGAGCTTGCGAGTATAACTGGACAAAAGCCTTTTATTACGAAGGCGAAGAAAAGTATAGCGGGCTTCAAATTGAGGGCTGGTCAACCCATAGGTTGTGCAGTTACTCTCCGCGGTTATCAGATGTATGAGTTTTTGGACCGTTTGATCAATATTGCGATTCCAAGGATCAGGGACTTTAGAGGTTATTCTCCGAAATCTTTTGATGGTCGTGGGAACTATACATTGGGTGTCAAAGAACAAATTGTTTTTCCTGAAATAGATTACGACAAACTAGACAAAGTTCGAGGTCTAGGCATCTCTTTGATTACCAGCGCAAAGAATGATGTGCATGCAAGGGCATTGCTCGATGTTTTTAATTTCCCATTCCGAAAGTAGGAGTTTTGTGTGACACGGAAAGCTCTCTTAGAAAAGTCAAAAAGAAAGCCAAAGTTTTCTACTAGGGCTTACACCCGATGTAATCAATGTGGTAGGGCTCACGCCGTCTATAGAAAATTTGGGCTTTGTAGAATTTGTTTTCGTAGTATGGCCTTGAAGGGATTCTTACCAGGTGTCCTTAAGGCTTCCTGGTAAATTTTTTCAAGAAGAGGAGTGTGAGATGAATGTGACTGATCCTATAGCAGATTTGCTGACTAGAATTAGAAATGCCCAAAAGGCTAATCATGAAGTACTTTCGATTCCAGCATCTAAGATGAAGATCTCGATAGTTCATTTGCTGAAAGAAGAAGGCTTTGTTAAAGCTTACAAATGTATCCGGGATGGGAAACAAGGAATTATCAAAGTTGCTCTAAAATATGAAGATGAGAGTCTTCAGAAGCCTTGTATTCGTGGTCTGAAAAGATACAGCAGCCCCGGAAGAAGGCTTTATGTGAAGGCTGACGGAATCCCCTATGTGAAGAACGGTTTTGGCATAGCTATACTTTCGACTTCACAGGGAATCATGACATGCAGGGATGCCCGTAAGAATAATATTGGTGGTGAGTATCTCTGCTCAGTGTTTTAAAGAGGGGTTTTTAGATGTCGCGAATTGGAAAAAAGCCTATTGCGCTCCCAAAGGGTGTACAGGTAAACCTTCAAGGTTCCTCCCTAAAAGTTAAGGGGCCTCTGGGTGAATTGAAAAGAGATATTCATTCCTCTATGAAGATAGAAGTCTCGGACTCGCAGTTGACTGTGAGGCCGTCAGAGGATTTGAAAGAAAATAGTAAGTTTCACGGCCTAACGAGATCTCTTCTTAGTAATATGGTCGTTGGCGTTACTCAGGGTTTTGAAAGACGCCTGACTCTGGTTGGGGTTGGTTACAGAGCAGCGTTGAAAGGTAAGGAGCTTCATCTGTCTATAGGTTACAGTCACCCTGTGATACATCCTATTCCAGATGGTATCCAAATTGCGATTGATAAGCAGACAGAAATTCTGATAAAAGGCGCGGATAAAGAGAAAGTCGGTCAGATTGCAGCTGATGTACGTTCCTATCGTAGGCCCGAACCCTACCATGGAAAGGGCATCCGTTACTCGGATGAGGTCATCGTCACAAAAGCTGGTAAATCGTCCGGTAAAAAATGATAGGAGCATGGTGTGAGTACTCTAAGTCAAAGAGCTAGCTTAAAGCTGAGAAGAAAAAAACGAGTCAGGAAAAAAATTGAAGGCACAGCTGAGAGGCCTCGTCTGTCTGTCTTCAAATCTGCCAAGCATATCTATGCCCAAGTCATCGACGATGAAAAAGGGGTGACCTTAGCTCAGGTTAGCTCTTTTGAAAAGGGTCAGAAGATGAAGGCAAATGTGGAGGCCTGTTCAGAGTTGGGTCGACTCGTCGCTGAGCGTTGCAAGTTGAAAAATATCGAGAAGATTGTGTTCGATAAAAATGGAAATATGTACCACGGTAGGATAAAAGCCTTTGCGGATGGGGCAAGAGTTGCTGGTCTTATCTTTTAGTTTTAGACGAGGGGTGTATTTTGTCTGATAGCATGAAGGAGTCTTCTCCTAAAAAAGAATCTGCAAATTCTAAAGTCGATAGCCGTGGTGCAGGGGATGAACGAAAAGCTCGCTCTCATCCTGGGGCGAGGGACTCTAAGGATAAAGAAAGCGCTGACGGTCTGCAGGAT
>JAGNWK010000037.1 GCA_017985985.1 Oligoflexales bacterium | reverse complement strand
TTTGTTGCTAGACAGAAGACAAGAAATGAGAGAATAACGTACTGGAATCAGAAGGGACCGGAACTGACATGAGAGTTGTCTTAAATTTACACCCACTTTTGTGTCACCCTTGCTCGGACAAAACAGTGGCCTTGCTAAAGACTACAGAGATACATTGATGAAAAGACCAGTTCCTCCCAAAGCTGCCACGGGTAAGACTCAGAGATAGGCGCTCGAAAAGGATCCAGCTCTGAAGTCCCTAATAGAACGGGACTCTGATGAGCTGAAGGGTGTGATGAAGGTCCTCCCGACAGAGCTCCAGAATTATATTCCCGAACCCCCTTAACCATGAGTTCTCGTCTGTAGGGGGAACCAGCTGCGCAGTTTCCCCCCCCCTATCCCCCTCCTTGCACGCAGTTTCTCTAGTTTCTGAAGAAGGTATCTTGCTCTAGATTGTCACAGAGGGTCTTGTAGACAGCTAAAATAGCAGCTGGGGATGGGGGGCCTTGCTCGGACTTCAAAGCTTTCGATATCCGGGTCGCGAGGGATCCCTTTTCCAAAATAAAATGCAAGTCGGTGTAGAAGTCACTCATAACCAGATCGCTTTGTTGCGATAAATTATCGACAATTTTTAGCCAAAGATCCTGAGCTGTCATGGGTTCTTTAAAGCCAAAAATATCTAAGTATGCTTTTTCTGTGATCAGAGCCTTCTCTCCATTTTTCATGCAGGAGAGGAAAACTTTTTTAAGCTCTTTTTCATCGACTTCCTTCTGCTTCGCATAACTGAGCCAATTTTCTTGGACCAGCGCCTGGATGACGGACACAATGGCAGAGATGATTGCAAAATCAGCTTTTGGGCATTCTTGTATATCCATCAGACGAATTTCAATGGCATTTCTTTCAAAACGGGCGACAGCGGCTCGAGAGTTCAACCACTCGTGTCTTAGAATCAATTCGGGATCGAAAGGTGCTATATCGGCATAGATCCCCGATAAAAGACTCTTATAGCCTTGGTAGCTAAAAACTCTTTCCGGGATTACTGAGCCTATAATGGATGGGATCCTTTTTTGATTCTCCAGATAGTAGCTGAGGCGACTGTTCGAGAGGCCCGTGAATCGGCCCTGGACTAGGGGGGAGCTGGCGGCTAAAGCTGGGATGAGGGGGAGTATGATTCTCACAGCTGCGTGCAGTCTGCCAAATTCCTCTTCATCATAGAAAGGCAGATTGATGTGGACGCTTTGTAGATTAGACCAGCCATGTCCGCGGCAGTTGAAAATCTTATGATAGGTGGCATAGATGCCCTCCTCATCATACGGCCAGAGTTTAGTCTCTGTCTCTGGGTTGAACAGGGGATGCATGGCAGAGGGCATCAACTTAGCCCCATACTCCGTCTTAAGGATGCCATTCACAAAGGCAAGCTCTTCGGCAAAGGAAAGCTGTATCTCTTTGAGGTTTGTTTTGGGGCCATTGCATTTCAGTTCAATCAGGTGGGCCACTAGTTCGTTAGACCAGGCAACGGAGCCACGCTCAGCATCAGATACAGGCTGATGAGAGTTCGCAAGCCTCTTGAGCACACTGTCTGCGATCGGGAGTACCTTCAAGGTTTTTGCATCGACAATCATATATTCTGCCTCGATGCCGAAAGCCTCAAAAAGATGCCACCGTCCCTCAGATTCTGGCATAACTACTCCTCAGAGTTTTTGATCATGCGCTGCAGAAAGCATTCCATAATACGATCATAAAGACGCGTTTTCAGAAGATCATCCTCGATACCACCGTCGATACTCGGATTGTCGTTAATTTCAATCACATAAAACTTGCCATCTTTTTCCTTGATGTCGAGTCCATAAAGTCCCTTGCCAATCAAACGGGCCGATTTGACAGCCAGTTTGATGAGCTCGGGGGAAACCTGCTCGACCAGGAATGTAGATGCGCGACCATTCTCGACATTGTCTTTGGAAACATTCTGGTAAATTTGCCAATGGCCTTTCGCCATGTAGTACTTGCAGACGTAGAGAGGTTCTCCATCCAAAATACCAACCCGCCAGTCAAAGTCTGTGGGGATATACTCCTGCCCAATGATCAGGTCAGACTCACCTAGTAAAAGTGTGAGCTGGTCCTTGAGCTCTTCCTTGCTGGAAGCTTTCTTCACCCCCTGGGAGAAGGCGCTATCAGGTTGTTTAAGGACACAGGGCAGTCCCAAAGTCTTTTCTACTTCATCAACATTAGACTCATGAATAATCATCGTCTTCGGAGAGGGGATGCGATGTTTGGCAAAAAGCTCTGAGATATAAACTTTATTTGTGCACTTGAGGATGGAGTCTGGGTCATCGATCACGACCAGACCGAGGGCCTTAGCCTTCTGAGCAAAGCGATAGGTATGATGATTGACGTGGGTTGTTTCTCGAATGAACAGAGCATCAAACTCGACGAGACGGTTGAAGTCATCTTTTCCAATGAGCTCAGTGGCAATCATTAGCTTATTGGCGGCTTTTATGAAATTACTGATTCCCTTCTTATTTGAGGGAGGCATTTTCTCATTCGGATTGCAGAGAATAGCAAGGTTGAAGCGAGTTCTCTTCGGGATGAATGTTCTCATCCTTTTTGAGAAATACTCCGACGCAAACTCTTCTATAAATTTAAGATGGGAATACGGGACATCTTTTAATGCGATGGGTCCGACCCATTTCAATCGCCATTTGTCCTTATAAATAAACCTCGCTCGCAGGAGAGGGGAGTGGAAATGCTTGTGCAACTCATGGGATAGATCATCATATTTTTTAGCAAGATTTTTGCCAAAATAGATGCTGAGCTCAAATTCTTTAGACCGGATATCCTTTAAACTCTGCTGAATCAACTCATCCAAGACCTCTGAGCGTATTTTAAGCAGAGAAGTCGACTTCATATCCAGAATGGTCGTAACGGAAGGCGTGGGTTTATGGCCACGTGCCGTGGCGAGTAGGGAGACGTAAAATCCCTCGGATTGATAGGAATACGAACGGCAGAGATTGAAGACACGCAGAGATGTCTGATCTCGGTATTTATAGGACATGAGGTACTCTGTACTGGAAATAACCTCCACGCCCTGAATTTGTAGAGTCCAATCCTTTAAAGACTCTACTACGAAGAGATTAATCATACGTCACCTCACCCTCCATTCTGGTTTTTAGGCGAAATAATGAGTAGATTGGCATCGTAAGTCACGACACCAAGCAGAACAGAACAGATAAGGTGTTCAATGGGAACTTTGTAGATGGGGCTGTTGGAGAGAAGGTTGGGTGCATAGGGATCGTTGATAATCACTTCGTTATGGACCTGATCCAGGCCAGTTAGAACAACAAAGTGACCAGATGGATCCCCTGTTATGTCGTCGTAGTCATAAAGACCATTTTTAAGAAGAGCTTCCCGTTTAGAGCGGTAGAGGTACGTCGCACTGAGGCCGACGATGATAGGTTGATGATTCGATAGAAAAGAAGAGAGCAGACGAGAAGTGAGATCTTCAAAGCGAAGTTCGCCGCCGAGTTGGCAGAATTCACGATAGCCACTTGTGGCCACGTTCAGTTTCTGCCAGCCCTTACTTTTGTGTTGGGCCTGTAGCTCTAGTTTTTGAATCATCTCACTTGGGGGAAGCTCTCTCCAGGTTGGATCGAAGATCTGCAGGTTAAAGCTGTAGATAATCGCCTTGTAGCCTCTTTTTAGAGCATGATTGGCAAGGTGTGAAGCAAAGGTTCCACCTTCTCGCAACATGCGGACTTCCGATACAACGTCTGATAGAGGAACATTGTCATTGTAAAAGCCATATATGGACTGTAGGCAGGTTGGACCACAGGTCAACTCATCGGGTTGGTGTTTGATGCTAAGATGAATATTCTTTTTCATTTCAATTTTTTATGGGAGAAACCAACTGCGTAGCTTCCTCCCATACCCTCTTCCTTTTAGAAATTTGAGTTCTTTTCGCCAAAATACCCAGAGAAAGAGACAGAGAGTCAGGACCGTCAAGAGACCAAAGATCTTCATAAGATTCGAAGCGACAAGAGCATATGACCCTGATTCAGGGTCATATCGATAACAGAACAAAAGGATACGTTCGACGATATTTCCAATTTTACCATCAGCAGCCTCAAATAGAGAGTTCTTCAGGTCTTTAGTCGGGAACTCTATGCCATAGAGATATCGGGAGATGGCACCTGCTGGGGTCAGAATGTTCAGAACAGCTGTATGAGCATAGACATCCTGCTTCTCGTCGTAACGATAAAGGAAACCCAGATCATTTGCTAATTTTTTAATGTCTGGTTCTTTTCCTGTCAGAAAATGCCAGCCACTTTCTGCGTTCATACGACCGTAATGCTTGACGTAGGTATCTTTCTTCTTTTTCGCCAGCTCAGGGGTCTCTCTCGGGTCTATGCTGACCATGACCATGTCATACTCAACGCCTAAGCCCCAGTTGAGATTTCTTGCTGTGTTCGTAAAACCATTTAGTATAAGACCGCATAGTTTGGGGCATTTATAGTAACCGAGCATGAGGACGATAGGTTTTCCCGGTCTAAAATACTGACCCAAGTTGACGCTCTTGCCTTCTTCATCAGTGAAGGCATATGAGCTCAAGTTCAGTTGGGCGCCAAGCTTTTCCTCAACTCCGATACCATCGAGCGCAGGAGGCAGAGAAGAACGAGCCCAACTAGTGGACGTAAACATCCCCACGGAAAAGTATATCAGAGTAAGTGAGGACAATAAATATAGCGACAAAGATAAACGACGAGAAGAAGATAACCCTGTTTTCGGTGCTGTCATGTTTAAGACCCATAAAATAGAAGACAACGGCGCCTGCTTTAAAAGTAGCGATCAGCATAGCAACAAAAAAATTGAAAGGACCGAGGTGAACTCTAGAAACAAGGACGGTGACCACGGTCAAGACAAGTAGCAGCAGCCAGATTTTCTTATACACAGAGACTGGCATAATAAAATGCTCGTGCTGATCAAAATTCTCATGATCTTTCATGTGCTACCCCACTAGGTAAAGAAGAGGAAATAGATAAATCCAAACAAGATCCACAAAGTGCCAGTAGAGGCCTACCATTTCAACTGGGGTAAAAAAATCGGGCCCAAACTCGCCTCGCCGCGAGCGGATAAGAATCCATACGAGAGCGGCTATCCCCAGAAGAACGTGAATACCATGCAGACCCGTCATCATAAAGTAGAGGGAGAAGAAGAGAGGGGCCTTGTCAGCGTGGACAAATCCTTTGTGTGTGAACATCCCTGCTGGTAAGAGACCGTCATGAATCTTGTGGCTGTATTCGAAGTATTTGACGATGAGAAAGCAGAAAGCGAAAGCGATCGTTAAGGATAAATTCCTAATAAGCTTCTGTTTCTGACCTGTTTGGGCGGCATTCACAGCAAGCACCATGGTATAGCTGCTGCATATAAGAACCAGTGTATTGAGTCCCCCCATTTTCCAGTCGAGGTATTTACTCGCTTCCATGAAAGCTTCAGCATGGATAAGTCTAAATACGGCGTATCCGACAAAAAGAGGGGCGAAGAATAACACCTCTTGCAGCAAGAAGAGCCACATCCCTACTTTGCAAGCATTGAATTCGTGGAAGGCATTTTTAAAATGATGAGCAAAATGATGCTTGGAATGATCCGTCATCGAAGATGCTGTGTCTGCAGAATGTTTACTCATAAATCTTCCTTAAGCAGCTACTTAGGACTTGGGTATAAGGATGTAGTTCTCAAAAACTATTGCCGACCGTGCATCGCGCTGTAGTCGTAGGGACCATGCGTAACAATAGGCTCCACCAAGAAATTGTCATGAGGAGGTGGAGAAGAGGTTTGCCATTCGAGAGTTCCAGCGTCCCATGGATTCGACGTTGCTTTTTTACCTCTAAAGAGACCATAGGCCAGGTAGACAGCAGCGAGCACGAATCCTGCTGTAATGATAAACGCACCTAGGGTTGAAAGCTGATTGTACCCTAAGAATTGAGGGTTGTAGTCGTGATAACGTCTAGGCATCCCCAGGGTCCCCGCTATAAACTGAGGGAAGAAAGTCAGGTTAAAGCCGATAAAAATAAGAGCCCAGGCGATTTTACCAGGAAGTTCTGGATACATTTTTCCAGAAAATTTTGGATACCAGAAGTGTAAACCAGCCATAAAGGCCATAATGGCACCACCAACCATCGTGTAATGGAAATGGGCCACAACAAAATAGGTGTCTGTAAGATGAACATCTGTTGCGACAGAAGCTAAGAAAACACCGGTTAGACCCCCAACGAGAAAAACGAAGAGGAAGGCCATTGCATAAAGCATGGACGTAGTCAGTGTGATAGATCCTTTATAGAGAGTCGCTAGCCAGCCAAATATCTTGACGCCTGTAGGCACAGCCACAAACATAGTCAGTAGAGAAAAGATAAAATTTGCGGTAGGGGATTGGCCCGTCACAAACATGTGATGGCCCCAGACTACGAAGGAGACAAGAGCGATGCCAAAAATAGCAGCCGCCATACCCTTGTATCCAAAAATACTTTTTCTAGCGAAGACGGGGATCACCTCATTGATCACTCCCATCGCTGGTAGAATCATGATGTACACAGCGGGATGAGAATAGAACCAGAAAAAGTGCTGAAAGAGAACAGGGTCCCCGCCCAACTTAGCGTCGAAGATCCCTATGCCTAAGGTTCGCTCACAGACGAGCAGCATGAGTGTCAGAGCGATTACAGGTGTTGCCAAAAGTTGGATAATGTTTGTCGCATAAATAGCCCAAATAAAGAGAGGCAGACGACTCCATGTCAAGCCAGGGGCTCTCAGCTTGTGGACCGTCGTTATAAAGTTCAAGGCTGTCAAAATAGCAGAAAAACCGATAATAAAAGCCCCACAAACGACTAAAATGGTCGCCCCTCCCGTTCTGATCGAATAGGGAGCGTAGAAAGTCCATCCTGTGTCAACACCTCCAAAAAAAAGGCTGAGAATGGCAAGTAGAGCACCAGCCATAAAAAGATAGTAAGAAAGAAGATTCAATCTGGGGAAAGCAACGTCTTTAGCACCTAGCTGAAGAGGGAGGAGCATATTCCCTAGTGCTGATGGGATGAAAGGAAGGATGACCATGAAGACCATGATCGTGCCATGGTATGTAAAGACGCGGTTGTAGGTGTCTGGGCCTAATATGCCTCTGCTTGGATCAAAAAGGTGGATACGAATGAGTAGAGCAAAGATACCACCGGCAAGGAAGAAGGCGAGAACAGAAAAAAGATACATCACTCCGATACGTTTATGATCGAGTGTATAGAGCCAGGACCAGAGTCCCTTCGAATGGTTAAGATAGTTCTCCCCATGCGCTGCATGAGAATGCGCTTCATGGGAATTCTGCTTGGTACTTCCGCTCATCACTTCTCCTCCTGAATCATCGAAATCAACGCATTAAGTTCGTCTTCTGATAGCATTCCTTTGAAGGAAGGCATCCTTGCGGAAGAGCCAAAGCCTTTTACAATTTTAGCATCTGGAAATTCAATCGACTCTCTCACATAATTTGCATCGACCACGATCGTTTTTCCATCTTCCATCTCCTGCTTTTCTCCCCAGATGCCTTTGAGAGAGGGAGCTATCCCTTTAGAGCCATCGAGAGAGTGGCAGGCAGAACAGCCCTTCTCTTTGTACAACTGCTTGCCATACTCAGCTAAAGACATAGAAGCAGGTCGTCCTTTTGGGGCTCCCAAGTCAGTTCGCCATTTGTTCCAGGCCTCTTCGTCGAGGGCGATCACCTTGGCAAGCATCTTGGAATGAGCTGTTCCGCAGTACTCTGCACAGTAAACGATATGTTCCCCAGGTTCTCGTGCTTCGAACCAGATTGAGGTGTACATACCGGGCACGACGTCACTCTTGATCCTAAAATCAGGGATGAAGAAGCCGTGGATGACGTCATCTGATGTCATCAGCAGTTTTACAGGCTGACGAGCTGGTACATAAAGTTCACCTAGTGTTGTCTTGCCATTACTGTATTGAAACTGCCACATCCATTGTTTGCCAATGACTTTAATTTCATAAGAGCTGCTGGGAGGATTGATCATCTTATCGTAGACTAGCCAACCCCATGCAAAAATAATGAGCACAAGTACAGTGGGGACAACGGTCCAAACAAGCTCAAGTTTGTGATTACTTTCTGGACTGGGGAGAGGGTGTTCATGTTGAGATTTTCGATATTTGATGAGGAAGAAAACAGTCGTACCGATGATCGAGATAAAAAAGATAGCACTGAGAATAAGCAGAAAATAAAACAGAGAGTCCCATTTTTCAGCTATGTCGCTAGCTGCAGGAGGGAGCATCTGTCCATAAGCTGTTTCCATCATCACCTTTAAATCCTCCGTTACTGAGCAGAAACCAAGCTGAGTATAGTATGATAGGTATTTTTGACAAAGATTTTTTTAAACGCCATCTATGTTGGGTTTTTTAAATACTGCTTGAGCGCTTTTAATATAAACGATGCGCCCTTGCCGTCAATAAGTCTGTGATCGAGTGTTACGCCAATCGTAAGCATGGGTCTGATGACAATATGACCATTCTCCACAACTGCTTTTTCTTTGATCTGTCCGACGCTAAAAAGAAGAGGGCAGTGTGAGTAGGGGACAAGAGGGGCAAAACCCTGATCTATACCAAGCATGCCGACAGAGGTGATCATCGCACTTCCAAAACTATCTCTCGGTGTATTAAACAAAGGGCTCCAGAGGTTCAAATCAAACATAATGAAGCCCATAGCTTTCAATAAAGGGCCCATCAAGATCCCCGGAACCCAATCGATGATGCTCTTCGTCTTTTTGTATTCAAAATCATCACCTTTTTTAATGCGCTCGCTTTTCTTTTGAACTTCTTCTGCAATTTCTTTTAAAGATTTTTTATCGCAGTCTCGGATGAGCAGTCCCGACAAGTCGTCTTTGCTCTTATCTTCGTTAGAGACCTGTAAGAAAATACTGACATCTTTTCTGTTGTGCAGACGTCCAAATCTCAAAATGCTGTTCAAGCTTTTGCATTCGTTCAGACTGAGGGCAAGAGCTCGCGTGAGAATGACGGTGGGGGTCATCTTAACCCCTTCTTGCTGATAGTTTTGGCATACTTTGAGTATTTGGCTGGTGTCGATTTCTAAGGTGCCGTAGACAGATGGGTCCCCGCAGGTCCTCCATGTGCCTATGGCAATTTTCCTCCAAGGGGATGTGGGCGTCAGCCCGGAGAAATCAACGTTTTTTCTAAACATTTGTGCTCCCCTTTCTATTTTGTCTGCTTCGAGCTCGTCTTTCTGTTCTTTTTCTAAGCAGATTTTGTCTGGGGCTATTTTTGATCATATTTTTGTTCAGTCGGCCGTACAGAGCGTTCAAAATATCCCCAAAAATCTTATAACATACTGTTTTTATAAAAGAAAAACATATTTTCTCAATCGTTCAATATACAGATGTTTCCTGAACGCCTGCTCCAGGAAATAGGGTTTTATGAACAAAAATCACGGTAAATTGAAATTTTTAATGATCCAACAACAACAATTACTGTGTTGGTGCATCTATTTTAACGCACGCCAACACAATCGGTATCGGTGGTGCGTCTATTTTAATCAAAAAGTGTGGAATTATTTTTTGACTCCTGATTTTTGCTAGAAACTTCATCAAAACTGAACGAGAGTTTCATGAAATGAATTTATTTGTACGAAAGTTATAGAAAATGTCTAAAAAAAGAACAGAAGAGCGATCTGCAGAAGAAAAAGCAGAGAAGAAATACAGAGACAGCATCTGGATCATCGAGAAGCTTGAACAAAGCGGGTTTTCAGCAAGACTGGTAGGTGGCTGTGTACGAGATCGTCTCCTCAACTTAGAGCCCAAAGATTTTGATGTAGCAACAAGTGCAAAACCGGATGAGATTCTCGCTGTCTTTGCTAAAAGTGAGCTTAAGCTGCTCACGATGGGCAAAGAGCATGGCACGATTACGATCGTGATGCCCTCACACCCTATCGAGGTGACAACTCTTAGAGAAGATGCGCAGACTTTTGGCAGAAAAGCAGAGGTAGCCTTCCATACAGACTTTAAAACAGATGCTGCTCGTAGGGACTTTACGATCAACGCCCTGTCGGAGGATAAGGATGGGGCTATTTTTGATTATTTTGAAGGCAGAAAACACCTGCAAGAGAAAAGAATCTGTTTTGTCGGAGAGGCCAGGGGACGGATTGAAGAAGACTTTTTAAGAATACTTCGCTTTTTTCGTTTTAAAGCAAGATATAAGCTGAGCAGTGATCAGGACACTCTGAATGCTTTAAAAGAACTGCGCCATGGCCTGGCCATGATCAGTGCAGAGAGAATAACCCATGAATTTTTTGGCATCCTTGCCTGTACCGATATAGATCAAACTTTGCAAGAAATGAGTGAGGCTTTGATTTATGAGGCGCTTTTCCCGGAATTTCAGCACTGGGCTAGCGAGGAAAAAATCGCATGTTTCCAATTTATTTCGCAGCTGAGTTTGAGCAAGGTTTCATCCGACTTACTTCCCCTCGCCAGACTATCTGCTATGTACTGGGTTGTTTATAAAAAGGACAGAAAAGAGTCGGGGCCCAGGGAACTGTCTCTCTCCGAAGTCCTACCGAGATTGAAACTTTCCCGTCAACAAGAAGTCATCTTAGAAAAAATAGTGAGTTTTTGGGGTCAGATGGAAAAAGTTCAGCATAAGCTAGGGGAGGCTCTTCACTTCATAGACTTGATAGAGGAAAGATCAGGTGAGGCCCAATTCCATAATTTCTACAGCCCGATTTGGTTAAACTTTATGCAGAGTGTCTTTTTTAAGGAAAATCAGATCAAGTCGGACACTTTGGCCTACTTGATGAGATCTGAGTCCCAGTTTGGTTGGAGAAGGAAGGTGAAAATCCCAGTCGATGGCTCATTCCTGATAAAGAATTTTCATCTCAAGCCAGGTGAAGAGCTAGGACGGCAACTTTTTCAACTGAAGCTAAGCTTCTACGAAGGAAAGTGGACCAAACGAGAGGAAATTTTTCATCTTCTCCAAAGTGATGCTAAACTTTTTAATGATGTTAAGCATGAGATCCCCTGACCGCCTAACGGCCTCGTTCCTTGGCCTTCGGCGTGGGGATGACGATGATCGGGTTCGTCACCCCCCGGAGTTCGTCATCCCCACGCCGTAGTGAAACGAAGGCGGTCAGCGGATCTCATGCTTAACATCAGCTTTTTATATAATTGCATAGCAAGAGATTTAGTTTTCTCCCAAAAAAAAACTAGGGGTTTCAGAGTGAAACGAGTGCAGAGCCTTTTTCTACTATCCTTGGTCTTTTGCTGGTCCTGTAAAACTGAAAAAGTTCCTAATCCTGCAGACAAGGGGGGGAGCAAACCGACAGCCACGTCGACGGGAAAGTTTATGTCGGATGCGCTCGAGGAGTATAAAAAAACATCACCTTATCAGAATCCCCAAACAGAAGAAGAGAAACAGACGCAAAAGATCGTGGAGCAAATTCCCACCCTAGATGAGGAGGACATATCCGCCCTGGCAGCTAGCCGCAGTTGTTCACAGATCCAGAAGAATATCCAAACTCTTACAGACAATACGGAGCTAGCTCAGAGGGGGAGTGAGTCCAGCACAGCCACCTCTACCTCTACAGAGACAAGAAGCAGGCCGAGGCAATCGCGAGCAGCTATAGCCTATACCCTACTCGCTTTTGGTGGTTTGGGAATCCTTTTGGGAGGAGCCAATGCCATTCATGACGTGACCAGCAGTACTCCCGACTTCAAGAAGAACAAGCTTCTCGTTTTCCAGAAATTCGCTAGCTTAGGACTTCCGCTAGGCTTAGCTATTGCGGGAGGTCTACTGCTCAACGATAAGGATCCTGATAGCAACAGTTTGGACCTCATCCAGGGCATCGTAGCCGGAGGAGCCGGGATAGCCGCTATATCTTCTTTTGCTGTAAGCATGAATTGGGCCTATGACCAAGCTGGTTTTAACAAGTTGTCTCAAAATTGGCCTGATCAGTTCGATAACAGCCCCAAATGGATGCCTCAGAATCAAGAAGAGGCTGAAGAAATTATTGTCCGCCACATAAATGAAAGATTTGATGAGTTAGAAACTCAAATCAGAGAACAAGTTGCTAAAGGCAAACGAGTGAGCGTGACCATACCGGATGATCCGGACAATGAATTCCTAAAGGCGAATCAAAATATTCATCACGCACTTGGCGTTGGGTTGGCCCAGGGACAGTGGGGAAAAAATACAAGTGCTGCTGGCACAGTGCCCAAGTTGATCCAAAGCCGTCTCGCTGAGCTCATAAAAAAAACCGGTGTCACATTTGTTGGTAGACAAGGAGGAGAAAGAAAGTTGATACGCCTCTCCCCAGCATCTGCTAGTGAAGTGAACTTCCAAGTCTGGGGGGCCAATGCCGGCAATTGGAATTACCCTGATGGAACAAAAATGAAAGACGGTTTTGGAGGAGGACAGGCTAAGTCCATTAAAGAGCAGAAAGCAGGGATTTTCGGCATAGTGACGACCCCTGTGGCAGGTCTAGCCGGTATCGATGCAAAGACCAATCGTGAATGGGCTAGTCGTTTCTTGGATCGGCTTGATCTGACTGAAGCTGACAAAAGCTCTCTTAATAACAGAATAAGAGAGGCTGGTCGGATCACCCATAATTTTCGTTCAGCCAGTCAGTTCGTGATGCTGAGTCAACTCTATGCTATGGGAGAAACTAAGATTTTTGAGTTTGAGATAGATCATCTGCCATTTTCGGAACAAAAATACGAAAAAATAAAGAACATATTTAAACAGGTCGTCTCGCGTCTATCAGACCCAGATCAAAAACGTCTGGCTGCCTTTAATCAGAAGGCAATCCCTGGCGCCATAGAACCCAATTTTGAACTAGAAGGAAAAAATAAATTTAGCTTACCGGAAAAATTCAAACCAGGCTCGCTGAGAGATGAATTTAAAGATGGAGCGGACGGGAAAAAAGCTGGTGCTGCTCCAACGAAGAGACAAAGCGGAGACTTGGACTCTGAGAAAATTTCTGGGGGAAGGGCTTTGGCTTCTCTTGGTATGGGTATAGCAACAGCCGTTTTTGGAGCCGTTGTCGCTTCGGGAGCCATGTCTCTTAGCGAAGAGAGCAGCCCCACTACTGTTTTAGCTAATGAACTATCGCAAACCCTGGCCACTTGTGTCGCCAAGGAAACTAGTACTGGGCCTTAGCCCTAAAATTGGTCTTTAAAGCGTAAAGTCTAGTTAGATGATTCGGGACAATTCGAATAGGAATATGGTATAGAAAACTTCAGCTCAAGAGGAGCTGTCGCTGCAGTCTGTCTGCAATTTTAACCCTTATCATCTACAAAGGAGCTCGTATGGCTAAAAGCCAAGATAAAGGAAAAGAAAAGGGTAAAGGAAAACCAAAGCTAAGCACTAAGGAAAAACAAGAAAAGAAAAAGGAAAAAGAAAAGAAGAAACAAGGGGGTTAATCTCAAGCAAGCAAGGAGGGGGTTAGGGGAAACCTTGCCCTGAGCTCCGTCGAATGGGTGCGCAGCGGGTTCCCCTAAAAGAAAATCCCTAACCCCTCCTTGCCTGAGCAAGCAAATACTCAGCATAAGTAACCTGATGGTCAATAAGCTTACCCTTTTTGAGTTCGATCAGGCGATTGCTTGCGGTTTCCGCAAAATACTGATCATGGGTAGCCATCAGTACAGTTCCTGGGAAAGATGTCACGGCAGTGTTGAGAGCTGTTATCGACTCAAGGTCGAGGTGATTTGTAGGGCCGTCAAGGATCAGAACGTTAGGGCTGATCAGCATCATTCTCGCAATGAGACAGCGGACCTTTTCTCCCCCAGATAGTACCGAAACATTCTTTAATGTCTCTTCCCCTGTAAAAAGCATGCGACCGAAAAAGCCTCGGATAAAGTTCTCCGACTTGTCTTCGGAATATTGTCTCAACCAGTCGATCAAATTCAGTTCACTGCCTTCAAAGTAGTGATTGTGATCTTTCGCCAGATAACCTTGATTGGTTGTGATTCCCCACTTGAAACTACCCTTATCAGCCTTCATTTCTCCGACGAGAATCTGAAAGAGAGTTGTTTTGGAAATCTCGTTGTCTCCTACAAAGATCACCTTATCGCCTTTTTTAAGCGAAAAGGAGACGTCGTCGAGAACTTTCTCTGTCCCCACTACTTTGGTGATGGAATTGACTTCGAGCAGTACGTCCCCAGCCTCTCTTTTTTGCTGAAAGACGATGCTTGGTCGTTTTCGTGTCGAGACAGGGAGTTCGTCGAGGGTAATTTTTTCAAGCTGTTTTTTTCGAGATGTAGCCTGCCTGGATTTAGAAGCGTTAGCACTAAATCGTTGGATGAAAGACTCGAGCTCTTTGGCCTTATCTTCTTTCTTTTTATTACTGTTGCTACGCAGCTCGAGAGCCAGCTGACTGGACTGTAACCAAAAGTCATAATTACCGACATAAAGGCTGGCTTTGCCGTAGTCGATGTCGACCATATGGGTGCAAATTTTATTTAAAAAATGCCTATCATGGGAGATGACGATGACGGTGTTGGGATAGTTAAGGATGTACTCTTCTAGCCAGAGGATGGATCGGTCATCTAAGTGGTTCGTCGGTTCATCGAGCAGGAGGTTGTTGGGTTTACCAAATAGGGCCTGAGCCAGGAGAACTTTGATTTTTTCAGAGTCTTTAAGCTCTTTGACCTGCTTGAGGAGCAAGGCGTCGCCGATACCCAGTCCGTGCAAGAGGGTGGCTGCGTCAGTTTCAGCTTCCCAGCCTCCAAGATTCGCAAATTCGGCTTCGAGTTCGGCAGCCCTATGTCCATCCTCTTCTGTCATTTCAGGTTTAGCGTAGAGGGCATCTTTTTCATGCATGATCTCGAACATTTTTTGATGACCCATCAGCACAGTTTGAAGAACTGTCTCCTCTTGGTACTGGAAATGGTCTTGCTTCAAGACGGAGAGCGTGTGGCCAGGAGACATGTCGACCGAGCCTTCGGAAGTCTCCTGCTCTCCTGCGAGAATCTTCAAGAAAGTAGACTTACCTGCCCCGTTCGCACCGATTACTCCATAGCAGTTACCGTCGACAAACTTGATGTTTACATTTTGAAAGAGCTTTCGACTTCCAAAAAACAGCCCTATATTATTTGCTGTGATCATATTCCTATTCTTTTTCCTTCTTTTCTCTTATATTTTCTGACCGCTGGGGGTGCGAACCGTACTAGAGGCAGTCTTTTAGGGGAACCAGCTGCGCACCCATTCGACGGAGCTCAGGGCAAGGTTTCCCCTAGCTCCTCCTTGCAGCTCTTAGGTTGTAGAGAACCTACTGTTTCGCATAATATTTGACACGGTGCCAGCACGAACTTAAATAGACTACTTATCAGGGGAAACTTGCAGAGGGCTCCCCCTGAACTTCGCCTTTGGGAGAAACCAGCTGCGCAGCTTTCTCTTAAGCCCTCTTCCCTGCAAATTTAGGGTGTTCTATGAATTTGGTTGTCGCTTTCTATAAATTTTGTCGTTTTCATGATCTAGTATCATTGCAGAAAGATCTAAGAATCCTAGCTGATGAGGCTGATCTTAAGGGGACGATACTCCTCGCCCCCGAAGGCATCAATGCGGGCATAAGTGGGGAAAGATCCCAGGTGCTTCAGTTTCTAGAGCATCTTAGAGCCAGGCCAGAAATTGGTCCCTTTGAGTACAAAGAGAACTATGCCGACTTTCCAACCCACCGGCGTATGTTGGTCAAAATAAAAAAAGAAATCGTGACGATGAGGAAGGAAAACCTTTCCCCAAGTGAAGATACTGGTCATTTTTTGAGCCCAAAAGAGTTTAAAGAATGGCAAGATGAGGGACGCGAGATGATCTTAGTGGACACAAGAAACCACTATGAGGTCGCTCTCGGCAAGTTTAAGGGGGCTTTGGACCCTCAGACCAAGTCCTTTGGCAGTTTTCCAGACTGGGTGGAAAAAAATCTCGGCGATAAAAAAGATAAAGTGATCGTCACCTACTGCACCGGTGGCATTCGCTGCGAGAAGGCAACGGCTTACATGAAACAGGAGGGATTTTCCCAAGTTTATCAGATCCAGGGCGGGATTCTCCAGTATTTTGTAGATATTACCGAGGGAAGCCAGGCTGAACACTGGGAGGGAGACTGTGTCGTCTTTGACCGACGTAAGGCCGTAAAACCTGATCTTAGCCCCTCCGAACAGGTCATGTGCTACGTCTGTCTCTACGCTATCCATGAAGGGAATAAGACGGAGGCAGATCTAGCTGCCGGTCCTATTTGCAAGAGCTGCCTGAGTTACCAGCAGGAAAAAGCGGCAGAGCGACTGCAGAAAGTAGAGGCAAGGAGGGCAGAAAGAAAAGCCTCTTCACCTCACTTCACTACTGATCAAAGTGGAAGAGCATTGATTTGACGTGCCTATTGTGGAGAAGAAGAAAGAATGGATAAAAGACAAGCTGCTATTGCACCTCAATTCTTGGTAATTTGCTGTACTCCCAAATAAGGTGATAAAGATATCGCATGTTTTCAATGTCGGTTAGGTGAGTACGAGCAAATGTCTGTGCTTTTGCGGCGATGCTTTCCGCTTTTTCAGGATGGCTATTAAGATCTTTGATTTTTACCACCAAATCACTGAGATCTTCTTCCACTTCAACAAAATTTACATCCGGTACAAGCAAGTGGTAATACCACTGTGTATTTTCTGATTTTGGTTTCATGACGATAATATTCATAAAAAACCTCCAACCAGAAGCGGTGTAGGAAGCTGTGTTTCCATCTATCCACAGATGGTATTTGTAGTTAAGAACGTCTTCAAAAGGAAGAAATGGTTTAAAGTATTTTGTAAGCTCTGGAAGAGCTGCGGGGGCTTGTCCCGTAAAGGCCACATTCAATAAAGAAGGTTCTTCATCACTTAAAAGCATAAGCTTCACGCGTGATTTCGTTAAATAATTGCTTCTTGTAACATCTTCCTGTGCAAGGGCTCCTCGCCAAATCAGCTTAGGAATTTTTTTTGAAAAATCAGATTCGTAACGAGTGATGTCCTGACCTGAGAGGATTTGATTTTTGTGGCTTAAAATTTCAAAATCGGGAAAGGGAATATGATGTGTATTTTGCTTTTTTTTCGACATCACAAGTATGGGTGATTTACAAGTGGGATCTAGCTTGTCTCCCATATTAGTCCAAAAGGTTACGTCCGGTAGCCCAAGGGTCCTCAGATCCTGAAGTCTTCTTAGTACATCTATAAAACGAGGGTGCTTTTCAAATGGACCACCATAACTGATCGTATTGTTTACAATACGGACGCGAACATTTTCAGGACCATTGGCACTCCAACAACGATCGATCTCAGCTTGATTCAGTTTTTGACCTTTTAAAAAAGCTAAATCATGCGCTACGCTTTCTTGTATCCAAGCAGAGGGATTTCTGATTTGAGGGTCTGCATAGGCCTCTCTTCCCTTTCTTGTGCTAGCACAGTTTATTAAATTAAGGGTAAGTAGCAAAAACATGATGTTTAATAACTGTCTCATCTACCTAGCCTCCAAAGGGTGCCCATCTGTCATTCGGTTAAGGCAAGATACCCCTCGACTTCGCTCGGGGTGACTTTCTCCCATCAATTTCGGGGTGACTTTCTCCCTATCAACTAAAGCCCCGTCACCTCGAGCGAAGTCGAGAGGTATCGAGTTAAAACAAAGCAGACGATTAAAGAATTCTGCCCAACCGAATGAGATTGACCTGACCGCCTAGCGGCCTCGCTCCTCAGCCTTCGGGCGTGGAGATGACGGATGCAGTACTCCGTCATCTCCACGCCGAAGTGAAACGAAGGCGGTCAGGTGATCTCGTGCGTAGCCTTAGCGAACAGCACTTTCATCCAGGACGTACTGGAATACGAGTGGGGCAACAATAGTTGCATCTGATTCTATCACAAATGAGGGGGTATCTATGGCTAGTTTACCCCAGCTTATTTTCTCGCTTGGGGTTGCTCCACTATAGGAGCCTAAAGAGGTTGTGCTGTCACTAATTTGACAGAAGTAGCTCCAGAGCCTGCAGTCTTGTCTTAAATCCTGCTGGATCATAGGAACGACGCAGATAGGGAAGTCCCCAGCGATGCCTCCACCAATTTGGAAGAAGCCTATGGGGTGTTTTTTAGACTGCTCGGTGTACCATCTAGCCAGGAACGCCATCTGCTCAGCGCCAGATTTTACCGTGTCGAATCTCTGTACATCGCCTTCCATCACATGGGCGACAAAGATATTAGCTGTTGTGGAGTCTTCCCATCCTGGAGTGACGATGGGTAGATTCTTTTCACAAGCAGCGATGAGCCATGAGTTCTTTGGATCTATCTCCATATAGGGTTCGAGCTCTTTGCGTCTGATGAGCTCATACATGTATTCATAAGGAAAACGTCTCTCCCCTTTTGACTCAGCCTCTTTCCAGAGTTTCACAAGAAGGTGCTCAATCCTGCGGATAGCTTCAGACTCTGGGATGCAGGTATCTGTAACGCGATTCATGCCTCGATCATGCAGCTTCTTTTCATCTTCTTTGCTTAGCATGCGGTAGTCTGGGATGCGCTCATAGTGGGTATGAGCGACAAGATTGAAGATATCTTCCTCAAGATTGGCCCCAGTGCAGGATATGGCGTGAACCTTATCCTGCCTAATCATCTCCGCCAGTGAAATACCCAGTTCAGCGGTGCTCATGGCGCCCGCTAGGCTTATGAGCATCTTGCCGTCTTGTTTCTCGAGTAAGTCGACCCAGGCCTGTGCTGCATCTACACAAACAGCTGCATTAAAATGCTTATAGTGACGCTTCATAAAAGAACTGATTTTCATTGCAAGACACCTTTCATTTCCAAAACTTGAAGATAATAACTACTGACAAACGGAATGACCTTTCTTAGGTCAATCTCTGTTTCACATGTCCCCCCAAGACATACATTCTCCAGGAGAGATGCAATAGTCGTGTAATGAGAGCTGGTCTCGCTTTGCTCGTCCGATTCAAGGCAGGCTCGCTTATCGGCTTTGCAGGATTCTGCAAAAAATTCTTTAAATTTTTCCCAGGCTATAGCTTTTGCCTGTGTCTGATTGTAGCCCTTAAACTCGACGACATTGACTCGGTCCATCAGAGATTTCGCGGACAGCTTGTCATTGCCAGCCAAGATAACAAGGTATTTACGAATGTCAATTTCAACGTTAAAATCTGGCAGTACGAGGGACTGTTTATCTGGGTCTAAGAAGTGATGCATAGTCTGTTTTAGGCCGCCAGTATTTGGCTCATTCAAAATTTTATCGACTTCATCCAGGAATATAATAGCGTTTTTCTCGAGTGGGACAGAACCTTCGTTCATAAAGGCCCGTGAAAGTCTTGAGATTTCAAAGAGTTTACTTAGATCCAGCTCTTCCATGGACCCCCTTCTTCTAGGTCTGAGGTAACTATCTAGATTGAAGTCTATACGCGGTCTCTGCTCGCTGAAGTCTGAAGCTTTGGCATCTGCTAGAGAAATATGAACAAGGCTTAGACCCGTTGATTCTGCTATTTTTTTAGCGAGGTGTGTTTTTCCAGTTCCTGGAGGTCCATATAAATAAAGAATATTTCTCCAACCCAACGGAACTCTATCGGCATTGATATGAGAGTTGACGACTTGGGTCACCTTGTTTCTTACCAGGTCTGGATAGTTCTTAAGGCTTGCTGTCATCCGTTCCCGTATAGTCTTGCTATTTTGAGACAGAGGTTTTGAGGATCTTGGAAGATTTTCCAAACGCTCAAGATTTCTAAAATAGTTCATGATGGCTTTCTTCTCATCTGCGTTTTTCATGGCTTCAGAGGAGAGGAGCCCTTTATTTTCTATTTCAAAAAGATGATTTTGAATAGCCTCCCTGACGGGATCTGCCATCAGACTTTGAGTCCTCTCAAATCTCTTTTTGAAGAGCTCGTACTGAGATAGAGGGCTCCATAAATTATGAGAGTGCTGAAGGAGGTCGGATGAGAAGTTGAAGCGACCACAGAAATTTCTGTCTAGAAAAACAGACTCTGTGTCGCAAAGTTGTCTCTGTTTTACATAGGTATCGATCGTTCTTGTCAGAGCTGTGATGCCTAAGTTCTGCTCGTTATCCTGCTCTGCAGCGCTGATAAGTGCTGAAATATCCTCTTCAGGAACTTGAAGACTCCCTTTTTTTTCTCTTAGGTACTGGCAGGCAATTTGAACTCTTTGTTCAAGCCCGAAAGACCCAAAGTGGGCCGTTGGTAGTCTTGTTCGCAGAAGATCGCTGGTAATGCGGTGTGTACCTACGAGAAGAAAGATATAGTTTGAAAAGTCGACTTTGATGCTCAAATCATCTAAGGTTTTTTCCTTTTCCTCAGGATCAAAGAAGTTCAACCAAAAACTATCTGGTGAGCTTGTCTCTTCGGCAAGTGTTTTTTGACCCTGCTCTTTGAACGTTCGATCAAATTGATCGATGATGACGACCGCATTTTTATATCTTTGTCCTTCTTCCATAGAGGCAAGAGCATTCGATAAGCGACTGACTTTTACATCTTTGTATGGTCGCTCCAAAGGGTCTGTCCCTGAAAAGTCATTTATGGACATCTGCGCTAGAGAAAGTTCGATGACAGGCAAATCGAAGGCTTTTGCAAAAAATCGTGCAAGAGTCTTCTTCCCTGTTCCTGGGGAACCTTGAAGATAAATTGTCCTTTGAAGAATGTTTTCATGTCCAGGTCGACTGGAGATTTCAATCCCACTGGCGAGATTCATCATTGCATCTTGGATATCTTGGGGGTAAGTAGCAAGGGTCTTTTTGAGTTTTTGATGGGCTTCCGAGAAGGAGAGTTCTTTCAACTTTAAAGGAAGTCGCATGATCGTATCGACGGCCTTTAAAGAGCTTGCCATCACTTGCGTGGTTTCGTCACCCTGCCCGCGGCTTTCTCCAGCTGAACCGCCGCTCTCCTTCTCGCGGATAATTTTAGAAAGATAATCGAGACGCATTTCGATAGCCTGCTGGATAGGCAGTGGGAACTTGCTTTGAGTCTCTCGATACTTGATCTCTAGAGCTTTGTACTGAAGCTTGAGGTCTATAAAAACACTCGCCTCTCCATTTTGTAAGGGTGTACCCGAAAACCAGGAGAAAAGCACGGATTTAAGACTCGCTCTCGACCAGTGAAGGGCGTAGCGGATATCTTCCCCAAAAATCTGGGCATATAGATAGGAGCTAGCAATTGAACTCATGATCATACTAGCTAGGAAGTGAACTCGTCCCCACCTTCCGATTGGGGCTTCGTCTTGTGCCTCGAGGGCATCTCTTGCAGAGGCCCTTCCAAAAATTGCTTTCAAATTCCATGCTATGAGACTTCCTCCTAAGATGAGGTAGGTCGCAGCCGTAGACATGTACTCACTCTTTTTTTCAGCACGGACAGCGCCTTTTGCTCGTTCTAGATATTCCTCTTCAATTTCAATAGCTTTAAAATACTTCGTCCCCGCTTTAGTCTTTTTATTCTCCTGAGGAGGAGAAATGGGATCTGATTTGCGGAATATTCTTGTCTGTTCTGGCTCGGAGCTGAGGCTCTGTCTACACAGGGAAAGGAGATGTTCCGCAACGAGTTTAGGGGATTCCCTCGTCTCTGGAGCGGCTATCTCCGTCCATTCACAGTCCTGGGGTTGGCTTTGGGGCGAATTCTGACTCTGGCATAGCTCTAATGGATTGGCACCAACAGATTGGCTTATTAGTAATAATGGGAAAAAGTAAAAGTAAAAACAACAGCTTGACGTCAACTGTTTCGGATTGTTTCCAGCTGTGTTATAAGGGTTGGCGTGCCTTTGACAATTCCCTAGGAATTTTTTTATTTTTTCCGTTTTAAAGGATGTATTCATGAAAAAAAAACCTTATTTGATTGCAGTCTTGTGTTTTACTGTTGTGGTAGCAGGACTTGCTATCGCTTTTAAAATGAAGACAACAACAGCACCAGAATCAGCGGTAGAATCTGAAGTCGCTCATTTGCCAGAAACCGATCTCAATTCAGCTGGTTCCACACACCCAGAAAAGTCCTCTGAGACAGCGTTTGGGACACCGCATCAGGAAGCTAATTCATCGCCTTCTTTTCCACAAGACAAGAAGTCGGAGATGATCAAGAATTTTATGGAATCGTCTAGAGTGTCTGACGAATTTGCTGCTATGGACGGAATCGTTGATCAGCAAATTGAGTTCATCAAGGAGTCAGGTCAGCTGTCCGAGGAAGCTTTGAATGAGCTCACAGAGGTCTTAAATAAGCA
Organism: Oligoflexales bacterium; assembly: GCA_017985985.1. Taxonomy (GTDB): domain Bacteria; phylum Bdellovibrionota_B; class Oligoflexia; order Oligoflexales; family Bog-1112; genus JAGNWK01. The sequence continues at coordinate 4,705 of JAGNWK010000037.1, read as the reverse complement.
TATCAACAGTGAGAATCTTTCCAAGATCTATACAGACAAACTCAGACAAGAAATGTCTGACGAAGAGCTAGCAGAACTTGTCAAAATTCACCAAGAACCTGTTATGCAACAGTTTGCAGAGGCAGAGAAATATAGCCGAACGGAGGAGGGTCAAAAAGAAATGTACGAGGCCCTTACAAACCCTACTAAAACGCCTATCTCTAAAGAAAGAGCTCAACTGCTTGAAGGTATTGATAGCAAGGGGCTTCACCTTACTGAATTCACGCTCAGTACCCTTGAAAAAATGTCCGACAGCCTAGAGACGGCACTGGAAAAACCCGGCACAAAGCTGACTCCAGAGCAAAAAAAGCAAAGAGAAGACATGGAAAAACTCATGGGTGCACAGATTAAAGAAGCTACTCAAGCTAAACTGGCTGTCATGCTGTCCCATATGAGTGAAGATCAGCTTCAGCAATTCAAAGCGAGTTTAGAGAAGGGCCCTAAGCAGAAAGAAGTTCTGATTAAACAATCAGCTAGCACTCAAGTTCATGATGAGTCTATGACTGGCATCGTTGCTGCCGTCCAAAAAGATCAGAAAAAAGACAAAAACTAAGCAAATTGGCAAGGAGGACTATTTGTTTCTCAAAAACAGAGCGTATGCACGATATCGTTTTAGGGATGTTTATCAATCGATATGAATTCGGGGTTTTAGTTTAAAACAACAATTTCTCTACATTGCCCAAACCTTACCAATGCAAATGGGTGCGATGCGAAGCTATGTGGAGCATCCGAAAATGTGAGGGTTCTTGGTGTGGAAGGACCAATTTGGCGTGTCGATGAAAAGGCGTTAGAACTTTCAGGGGCACTTGAAGCTAGAATGGAAGCATTGCGTCTTATAGAGGCCGATCTGCATATCATATCAGCAAGTGCCCACTTCATCGCCATTGCCAATAAGCCAATTGCTCCAACTGCTCGGGAGCTAAACTGTTCCCCTCAATCATCGTAGAGTAGTGGGTTGTATAGAGTCGTGCTGTCTCCCTAAGTGATTTCAGGACAAACGGCGTTAGGGGAAGATGCAAGACCCTCTCCTTAGCGGCTTCGATCCGCATGAGATCATTGGCCATCTTATCGCTAATCCTGTACTTGGGAGAAAATTTGAGTACGGTCATACCTTGCACCTTATCTGCAGAAACTATCCGTTCATTATGCAGATAAATCAAGGCGTCACTGCACAATTTGACGCTGCATCAGTATGGGATCTGTCACACACAAAATCTATGAGAGACGTAAACCTGAAGAGACGAAAATAACGCAGCTAGACGACTTGTGGGATGGTTCCTAGTTACTTTTTCATTACTAAGCTCTAGCTGCTGCCTTATCTCATTTTTTACACTCTCCGTTCTTGGTCTACAATGTGAAGTTGCCTGAGTTCGAGATATTTACGATTTAGTACTACACCTTCTTCAATAGCAGCTTCAAGATTTCTCTGAGCCACGGCAAGCCCAGATTTCGCTTCTACGACGTTTCCCTCTGCACCTTTTGGCAGAGCGTCTTTCTCTACATATAACTTATCTAGCTCATTTTGTGCTAAATCAGGGCTCTTCTTTGTTCGAGCATTTGTTGCTTCCTCCTGTAACAGTACCTCCGCATTTTTGAGCTTTGCATTCAGCTCTCGAGTGGTTCCTATATATTTTTCATCATATTCAATGCCTTGGATCTTTTCTACAGGTGATGTTAGATCTTTGGTACTTCTATTCCCTTTGAGTCTCTGTATTGAGATCCCTAGACTTCGCTCGGGTGACGGTGGTGTTTAGAGGTTTAAAGACAACTCTGCGGAACATCAGGCTTAATACTACCCAAATGTCCGTTAAACATAAACTTATTATACAGAAAGGAGGTTGGTTTTCCTAAGAGATGAAGTTCAAGTTCCTTAAAAAAGATTTTAAAAACCCTATCAAAATGACGGGATCAAAGCATTTTTAAATTTAAAAACTTGCCCATGGGAAGAAAGTCTTTATCGCGATGAAGGAGGCTGAAGTCATGACTTACACAGAAACTAGCGATGATAACGTCTATAGTTTTACGGACAGTCACTCCTTTCTTTCTCAGAAATCGGAAGTTTTTAATCGCAGCATCGGCAAGCTCTTTTCCTGAAGACTCATAAAACGAAAGGGACGAGAATAATTTTTCGGCAATTTTATAATCTTTATCTTTTGAAAAACCTTGTAGCACTTCAATGTAGATAAGATCTAGAACTCCCAGCAACTGCTCGTCGAGTATCTTATCTAATAGATTTGTCTCTCTGTTTTCAGTGCCATTAAAATAATCTATCCAAACAGATGAATCGACGATAATCATCAAGAGGTCCTAGATTGATTCAGATTTCCAGTCCATGGCAGACTGCCGCGGAATTTACGAATTTTTTTTTGTTCTTCAAGCTGTAAAATAAGTTTTAAACCAAACTCGACAGCTTCTTTTTTAGTTTTGAACTTTTTATTTTTCAAAACTTTTTCCATCAAAGAGTCATCAATTAAAATATTTGTGCGCATTTTATCCCTATGTGTATAAAGCACTATGTTATACACATCTGTAGCAACGGTCAACGGAATGACATTGGCGGTTATCGGGTTTTATAGGGACCATCCCAGAAGTTCTTAAAAAACATATAGCAAGTTTTGCATAAATCTCTATAGTCACCTATTTTTTATGGTGCCCCATGTCTGCAGCTAAGCCAACTGTTTACGCCATCGATTTTGGTACGAGTAATTCTCTGCTTGCGGCCGCCAACAGAGATGGCGTATTTGCGCCTATTGTGTTGGATGCAGCCGCAGCCGATCCAACCGTCATGCGCAGTGCTGTGTTCAGCCTCAGCTGCTATGAGAGACGTAAGCCTGAAGAGACTATCCTTTACCAAACTCTTGCAAGTCACCTGAACACCTTCCTGGCTCATCTTGCTGCAGAAGGCAAAGCCATACCCAAGCATGTCGGCAAGGAGCTATGGGCCTTCCTCGAGTGTGGCGTCCTGGCTTACGGGTTTGTCCGGCTTAAGTGTGAGGATTGTCTAGGGAGCATCTGGTAGCGTTCTCATGCAAGAAGAGGGGTTTTTGTCCTTAAGGGATCCTGGTCCAGGCTCTTGAGCCGAATCAACCTGGATTCTGATCTGCAAGCTACTGAACATCTAAAGCCTGATCTGCAAACTGCGGAACTTCAGCTAAATCAACGCCATAGGCTGCAAAATACACTAAAGTTGACCCGGCCTTATCAACTTTAAGGGTAGGGGTTGGAAACTGAGCTGCAAACCGTTGAACTTTAGCTAAATGATCGCCATCGGCTGCAAAGCGCATGGGGGTTGACCCGGGATCATCAGCTTGAGTGAGCTGCAAGCCACTGAGCTACAGCTAAATGACCACGAATGACTGCAAAACGCATGGGGGTTGACCCGGCCTTATCAACTTGAGTGATAGGGGTAGATGTTGGAAAATGAGCTGCAAGCCACTTAACTACAGCTAAATGCCCCCCATCGGCTGCAAGATGCATGGGGGTTGACCCGGCATCATCAGCTTGAGTGAGAAGGGCTGGAGCCTGAGCTGCAAGGCACTGAACTACACGTAAATGACCAACATGGGCTGCAAGATGCATGGGGGTTGACCCGTCATTATCAGCTTGAGTGAGAAGGGCTGGAGCCTGATCTGCAAGCCACTGAACTACAGCTAAATGACCGCCATCGGCTGCAAAATGCATGGGGGTTGACCCGTCATTATTAGTTTGAGTGAGAAGACGTTGAGCCCGCTTGTCAAGCCACTGAACTACAGCTAAATGACCGCCATCGGCTGCAAAATGCATGGGGGTTGACCCGTCATTACTAGCTTGAGCGATAAGGGCTGAAGTATGAGTTACAAGCAACTGAACTACACCTAAATGACCTTTATAGGCCGCAAAATGCAGAGCTGTAAATCCCTTTGCATCACGGGCACAAAGGTCACCTCCCCCCTGTATATAAAGCTGAATGAAGATAATGTTATTATTTTCAGCAGCATGGAAAAGAGTCTGTGCAAAAAGTTGAGTTGAATACAAAAGAGAAAGAGTTAATGCAAAAAAAGATTTCTTAAGTATTTTGATGTTATGCTTAGAGTTCAAAACGAATCCTATTATCTATGTGAAGACAGTGTTAAATTATGAATATTTTAGTGATAAATTTAAAAGCGTGTGGATTTTAATCATAAACCGCGCGCATTGTCAAGTTGGGGCACCTCACTAACTTTCTCAGCACACAGATCTACAAGTTGACCAACTCTTTGCGCCCAACCATTAGCAGTAAAAGCTTCTGGGTCAATAGCGACAAAGCGTTCTGCTATTTCACTAGCGATCTCCTCTACTCTGTCCTGTGGAAATTTTTCACCAGCTAGCCCTAAGGCAAACTCCTCACGCGTCAGGAAAAAGTCATACGTATCTACAACCTTTAAGGAAAGAACTTTAAAGCCGGCGGCCTCAAAACGGTTTCACCCTTCATAATTTGTATATTCTCTTCTGATCTTTTGGATAATTGTAAACCATACTTTTTGAAAATATCTCCTATCACCCTTGTAAACACAGAGTTTTATTAAGTAAAAATTTTTCTGAACGAAGTTCTTGTCTTAACTGATTAGGATAAGCTAAGTCGGTTCTATAAGTAATGACGCCAATAGGTTGAGGTTGGCCATAATCGACAAAGAAGATTTCTCCCTTT
>JAGNWK010000112.1 GCA_017985985.1 Oligoflexales bacterium | reverse complement strand
TGAGGCAACGTTGTTCAAGGCTTGTACGCAAAACATTGTCTTTTTCCAAAAAAGTTGAGAATCACATAGGGGCTATTTGGTATTTTGTCCGCCACTATAATTCAGCATTGGCTGTTTAGGACTACCCGAAAGGGATCTCTGCTCCACTGTTTTCTGGATGCAGAGTGAGACGTCCACCTCCACCCTCCGCTTTGGGACAGATAAGGCCATCGTGAACCAGTTGGTCTTGAACAAATTTGATGAGGTCTTCATATTGCTGGATTTGCTCTGGACTTGCATTTTGGGCAGATTGGGCATTCCCACAAAAAACTGGCCGCTCGCTCCTCAATGCCTTGCTATACGACTTATGGGATGGTACCTAGAATCAATACCTTTCTTATCTTCAAATCTTGGACTTAGCTAGCTATCCCTAAACACGCTCATAATTCTCTGTAACTCTCCGAAAAGAAGCCAAGGAGGGTGTTTCAGTGGGAGTGTTAGCAGACCAACATCAAAAAGTGGACTTACGTGAGCTCTGCTATTACTTTGATGCAGAAGAACAACTGCATAAAGAAATTCTTATTGCAATCAAGCAGAAGAGATTAGCTCGAGGGAAGTTTTTTTTCACAAGAACTGAATCGGGACCAAGTCTTCGGGGGAGCCCTGGAACGGAAGTATCACATCCACCAGGGCTTATGCCCGAAGCAGATCCGAGAACAGATAGTTCAAAGTCAGCTCTGTCCGGACAAAGACAGGATGAGTTAGGGAAAAACTTCAAGAGTTTTAAGATAGACGCTATAGATGGGCTAAGATAGGCAATGGAAGAGAAGTGAGCAAGTCTGAAGCAAAAAATTTTCAAGAAGATCTGCCTCTCCTCAAATTCTACATCCGTACTTGAAAAAATGTGAACTGACATGAAGCGATGTTAATGTCAGTTCACACTTGAACTTATATTTGAACTCCAAGTGCAAATTCTATATTCGGTACAAATCCTCTTGTTGTTCCATTAGGGACTTTTGCTTTTAAATTGCCAATTCTCATGACTCTACCTTCATCGAAGTTAGATTCAGCTGCGACATAATTAAATCCTCCACCAAGACTCAGACTCACTCCATTATCTCGTATCCAGCGATAGCCAAGTAGAAGCTTCCCTTGGTTGTAACTGATCGCACCTCGGATATTCTTACCGTCTACATCTGCCGCTCTTTTACTCATATCCATATGACCCGCCTCAAAAACCCCTTTTAAATAGAGAGAATCATCTCCATATCCTGAAAAGAAGTGGGTCCCCCAAAGACCATAACTTGTGCCATCGTAACCTTCACCTAACCACCTTTCTTGAGCAAACGAACCAAGAAACCCGACTGCCCACTGGTCTCCGATACCGACCCCGATTTCAGCTGACATTGAACCCAAGAACAAACCGATCGGATGCAGGTTCAAAAAAACTGGGGAGTTCCCTACCAAAGTTGTACGCTCGTTCATCTTAAATGTACGAGTAGATCCTAAGCTACTGTCACTGTCCGCATTTAATTGATGGGGAAAAAACGTGAGAGTCATCAAAAGGAAGGAACTGAGAACAACTGGCACTGAAAATCTTCTCTGTTCTCTTTGCAGTACTCTTTGTACTCTCCAACTCATACAAGCTCCTTAATTGTTAGCAATGCTAACCTTGAGAGTGAACAACTCCAAAACCACAACTTCATATATTTTTGTACTCTTCTAAATCAGCAGCACAAGCCCTTTATATTTTACCCAATCATTTCATAGGCATCAAACTCATGGAAAAGATTATACAGTTTTCTAGATCAGTTTTGTGGACAAGATAAAAACAAAGGCATAGTACATCTGTAGGTTTTTCTGTGTTTTCTAGAGAATCGAATTTGATTTTCTAGAAAACTCTCAGCAAGTGTTGTTCACCATCTTACGGAAAGGAAGAACATGAAACACATTAAGATTCAAGTTCTACTGAAAGAAGATGTTGAACAAACAGATGTCCTCTCACCCTCTCATTTTAGTCTAGCTATCGCTACTTACGAGCAAGCCAAAGAAGACCATGCAAACTCTAAAAACTCGAGAGTTGTTCTCCGAAAGATCTCAGAAGCTCGAGCTTATTTGAGACTCGCTCATCAAGTTGCAGAATTAAACAGAGGCAAACTTGGCGCCATAGTCACTGCCCGTAAAGAAGCATTATCTGCTCGTGCTGAACAGATTTTCAAAAAAGAATTTAATAAAGCAGATGATGAGCTGATCTACGCAACTCGTAAGGCCGAGAAAAATGACTTTTCAGATCTGGAAAAAAATCGAGGGGCTCTACTCACTCGTTACCTAGACTTGGAAGTTGAAGGCCATACTGATGCTGTAGGTACTAAAAAATCTAACGCACAGCTGTCGACAAGAAGAGCCCAGTCGGTTGCTAACTATCTCTTGGCCTCCAAAGCTGTTGAGCAGTCTGATTTGACGACAGTAGGTTTTGGGTCTGAGAATCCCATTGCTCCCAACACAAACCTTGGTAAAGCTAAAAATCGCAGAGTGGATGTCATCATTGTTTCTCAACGAGATCTTTAACACTTAAATTGGAGAGGTGCTGTGCCCCCAGTTCTTCTCCTAGGAGAGCTAGAGATACAGCAACTCTTCAGTTTTTCTGCAAATTTTTCATGAACACTTCTTGAAGACTAAGTTACCTTATATTTCTGTTTAAACTTTCTTTCCAGAACTGCGTTTGTAATCGTGTAGGCTGTAAAAACTAAGCTCACTTTGCAGAGCAAAATCAAGGCTCCAAACATTTTGCTTTTTCTTGATTCTAAATCAACTAGAGCTAGGGCTTCCTTGAACTGAGAGTATTCCTCTTCCGCTTTTAGTTTAGAATAACCATAAACCGCTTGTAAAATCCCTACTAATCCTTCTAGATTTCCAGCGAGTACGACTAAGTCGTTGCTTGTTATTTTACCCCATCGTGATTTGATGAGACCTCTGACGACTGACCAAGCACAATTGAGTTCATAACCGTTCATCATCTATTCCTAACATATGAAGCGTACACATATAACTCACTCCTAAACATCAGATGTTCAATTTCATAAGCTATTTACATCACATGTACTCTATCACAAGACAAGATGTACAAAAACCATGGATACATAAATTCCAATTTCTAAGCTCAAATACATTTAAATAAATATGTTTTAACGTTTAACGTCGACATCATGAATATAGAGGTATAGACATAGAGTATTGGAAATCAAATGATTAAGTACAAGACTAGTAAGAACTAGTAGCAGTAAAACAAAATAGGAGAAGAAGATGAATGTCCAAGAAAAATTGCTAGAAGGTAAAGAAGGTTGGGAAAATGTGAGAGCAAAAATTCGAATAAAATGGGACAAAATCACCAATGATGAAATTGAGTCTCTTCAAGAAAATATGGGTGAGCTTGTAAGTATACTTGAGAAAAAATACGGTTATGCAAAAGATCATGCAGAGGATGAATATAGAAGGTTTAAATCCTCTCTTTCTACTGTTGCGAACGAAGTGGGTCACAATAAGGTTTTCGGTTCACTTATGTTCATCACAATAGGAACAACTATCTTACTTGCAAGTGTGCTTACGGCAATATGTATGCGAAAACAGCAAAAATGCAAGTGAAGACACTTTGAGGAGCGAGCCAATTTCACTTGCTGATAAATGAGCAGCGCAACGACGAAAATAACGCAGCTATACGACTTGTGGGATGACGCCTAACTTTTTATCTAAGTTCTCAAGACCCAGCTCTTCACCAAATCTTTCGATCTGTGATGAGCTGGGTCTTTTCCATTTTAACTCTATGAGGATTTCTTTTAAGGGAGCGTCATAGCGAAAAAGACAGCTAAGTGGGTCACTTCCGGTGAGTGAAGAAATTTAGCATTGATTTTGGAGTGCTCTCCTAATCTTTTGGGTTACTACGCTTTGCAAACAGCGAGGCTATTATAGATACCGCTAGCAGAAAAGCAATTATGCCAAGGACCCACTCAACTGGAATTTTATAGACGCCAGCCAAGATCATTTTTGTTCCCACAAACGCCAATATAGCAGCAAGACCATAGTGCAGATAAACGAAAGTCTCAATGGCTCCAGCTAAGGCAAAGTAGAGAGACCTCAGTCCTAAGATGGCAAAAACATTTGACGTGTAAACAATAAAAGGATCATCAGTAATTGCAAGAATGGCAGGAATCGAATCTACTGCAAACAACACATCTGAAACTTCAATGATGAGCAATGTAATAAAGAGTGGTGTAGCCATCCATTTACCATTCTCTCGCAAAAGAAATTGTCCTCCTCTCAAGCTTGGGGTAACCGGGATCATACGCCTAAAAAATCGGATAATCCAAGTCTTGTCGGGGTCCATCTCCTTCCCGTGATCCCATACCATTTTAATAGCCGTAAAAACTAAGAAAAGACCAAAAACATAGATGATTCCATGAAACTTTTGGATCAGAGCAACGCCGGCAAAAATAAAACCAGCGCGCATTACGAGTGCTCCTAAGACTCCCCAAAAAAGAACCTTATGCTGGTATATTAACGGAATTTTGAAGTAAGAAAAGATAGTTAAGAAAACGAAAATATTATCTACACTGAGGGATTTTTCAATCAAGTATCCAGCAAGAAACTCTGCTCCGGCCTGCTCTCCACGCAAAACATAGAGACCACTGTTAAAAATCAGAGCCAAACTCATCCAAACGATACTCCAAGCGACAGCCTCTTTTAAAGAAATAGCATGAGCCTTGCGATGAAAAACACCAAGATCAAGACCCAGCATGAGGAGAACAAATAGATGAAAACCAAGCCAAGCCATTGAATCATTTGTCATTTCTTACGGTTTCCCCATTGTTTTAAAGTCAATTTCCTGGATCCAGTACAAGAGAACTATCTTCGATGCTATCGAAGTGTTACATGGTGGAGGAAATGCTTGCCTCTGGGTTCTGAGGTACATCAAAAGCATGCGGAGAATGAGTCATTTTATCTAATTCGTTCTGAAGTAAATCGAGAAGTCGCATCCTTCCATCCTTGGGAGCACTGCAATAGTGATACTTAAATCCTGATCTTGCCAGATTTAAGGCAATGATAGGTGCTCCCATCATGACAAGCACACTGACGAGGGCAGATGGAATCACCCAAGCATCGGTATGCTGGACCTGGAGAGCAGGATAAATACTCGTGTTACTGACACAAAGAGGGCTATCTTTGCCACATGCCGTAACCGAATCTGCCCTGCAAGATTGAGCTATCGAAGTATTGCTCGTGGTAGGGGCTCGGTAACAGCAGAACTGAGTATCTCCGTCAGCGCATTCAGGCACTGCTGGTGTACGGTCTTTCATGACTCCGGTCGTGACAAGACCACCTAGCCCTACAGCAAACCCTATACCTCCTCCGATCGCATAAGCTAAATGACAGGAATAAGCCGCTGGAGAACTTAGCATAGTCATAGCAAGAATCAATCTTCCTAAAAACTTCATAAACTAGCCTTACATGTTAGGAAAGCGCGGTGGAATATACACCAGCTAAGATGAAATGATTTCTACTCTGCAGAAAAATTGATTTAAAAGATTTAAAACTCTCAACAATCGACGAGCACCATAACATGATTTTTCTCTGGAAGAAACCCAAGACATATCAGGGAGGTTGGGATGCGCCTAGAGATCAAATAAGAAAGAAAAGACGATAAAAAGATAAATAAGGACCTCATGGTCGAGGCACCCCTTTTCAGATCCCTGCTCTGTTTGCAAGCTAGACTTTTACAAGGAGGCTTAGCGAGCTTTGCTTGTTTCACTGAGTTTGAGATGAACTCGCTAGTTGGGAAGGACGAGAAGATCAGTTTTCATGTGTTTTCTCGACATCAGATCTTGGCGCTGGCTAAAAAGTTAAGGGTATTGCAGTATTAAAAAGTGACATTATTTTTGCTATCTTCTAAAGGCTAAAGATATTACCTGCCAACATAGATTTGAAGACGATCATCATGAAGCCATCTTTTCGATGATGTCAGTGTTGGGGATATGTGAGCCTTATCACGAAATAAAATCAATCATAACAAGTCATTAGCTTTCTGAGTCTTTTCTTTACAGAATAGGTTGAAATTTTCCACCATTTTGATTATTTAAGTTTCTTAAAAAATCAAACAACAGGCCTTTTATGAGAAGTGTAGATCTTTTAAAGTCATCATTCTTTTTTGTTTTATTTGCCAGCCAGCAAATTTATGCAGGTAAGGGCAGGAAGGGGGAGGAGGGGAAGCCCCCGCTTCACCCCAAGCCTGTAGTCCACAAAGTGGTCTCACCTCAAATGGCTATTATTCAATCCTTTCTTAGTGGAGGGCGACCATTAGATATTGCTATCGCAGAGTTGCTAGAACTTGGAATAAGGCCGAAAGAAGTCCAAGCAATTATTGAAGAATTAAATCCTCCCAATAAAGAGGGTGGTTTAAAAGGTGATGCTAGACGAGTCTATGAAGCCGCACAAAGACAGATTAAAGCTTTTTTATCTGCTTATGTTACAAAATATCAAAGAGTGGTTGAAAGTGCCGCAGTCGCAAGAGGCACTGATTTACTCAGATGGGATGCCCCAAGCAGTGGTCCAGGGGAAAAGCGAAAGCACATAAAAGTTACTAACGAGCATTTTTTTGGAGATCCTAATTTAGCAGAAAATATGACTCTGGAAGAGTTGGCTCTCATTACCGAAATGCTATTATCTGCTGAAGCGGATTTACCGGCTTCGTTGGTTTTCCAAGAAGTTTTAGAATTCCTTCATACTTTGCTTAAGAATAATATTATTATTTCTGCTGCACTTGCTACCAAAGGAAGAATCCCGCAGGAAATAAATGATCGACTGAGAGCTTATGCTCTTCATCATGGACAAAATGGAGATATACACGATCCAGTACCTGAGCCTCCTCAAATATTCGGACACTCAGTTTAATTTATCTGGTATATGAGTACCCAGAAATCAAATGGAGTGTTGAGATGACAGAGAAAAGGTCCAAAAGGGCTAAATTCACTAAAGAATACAAG
>JAGNWK010000036.1 GCA_017985985.1 Oligoflexales bacterium | reverse complement strand
AGCAGGCAGGAATATGGCTAAGCTCTTGGTGGCTTTTTTTGTCTCAAAATTCCTGAGCTGTTTTTGGCAGAATTTCTTGCTTTAATATTGATGAGATTTTTTCAAAATCTCTTTATTCATGATCGACGAGTTAACATGCTTATAAAAATGAAAAAAAATTGAGACAAAACTTTATATTTTAAGCTTCGTAGTTTAGACATATTAACTCTCCAAAAATGATGCTTTGCTGTTGGTTTCGATGAGTATAAGATTTGTCCGTATATATATTAAATGTTCTACAGGTTAGTTAAGAGGATATAGAGAAGATAAGAAAAATAATGGTGATTTTATGGAATCGAGCAAGAGAATTGTCAATCAGATAAAACAAAGTTTACAGTTTTGCATGTTTCTGCGACTGAAGAAGCTCCTTCAACTGCCGTTATCGTGTAGTAAGCTGCACCTTTTGCGACTTTTTGGCCACTCCCAAAAACAGTCGTATCTCCTACAAACTACTCCGCTTCTGTAGATTGAACTCTTAATGTAGCACAGGATTCTAACAGTTGATGTAATTCTTCTCCCTCTAAAGTCATGCCAGTATAATCGGGAGCAGAGTATCCCTCATGCATATAAGCAGATGGTCTAAACCCCATCGATTGATAAAACACTACCGCATCATGATTGGCAGAGCGTGTAACAAGATGGACTTGCTCCAAGTCTTGGTCTTGTTCTCTCGTGCTCTCGATAGTGGCGCATAGTAAGCAACGACCGAACCCACGACGTTTATGTTCTGCGTTAATTGTAAAGGAACTCAAATAGAGTTTTACAGGACCCTCTTTTCTGAAAATGGAAACCCCTTGAAGTCCCTCACGATTCCTTAGAATAAGACCATGACTGGTCCCTGTTGTCACATCTTCTAAATCTTTCGTGCACGCTTCTTCCAAGAAGCCACGCCATACTTGAACTGTCCGTAGAGCCTTCAACTCAGGTAACCTCTGATATGCCTCTAAAAAAGAAGAGAGCATGAGCGTCCTCGCGGTGGGAACCACGGTGGGAACCCTTTGACATGTTGTCTTCAGGTCATCAGCGATTAATTGGCCCCCACCTTTATCTTTATAAATAAAAGGTAGTGCAAGAGCCGCGTGCGACAGAAAAATAGCCAAAAGAAACAAGCTGGACGAAAAAAACAATTGTTTGTATGGACCTTTACTCGTCATGATGAGCTTCTCTACTTGATTTATGATTTATGATTTATGATTTATGATTTATGATGTTTTATAGCCACAGTTTTACTATAGGTGGGGGAAGCTATCTTATTTGGAAATATAGTCAAGTGAAAGCTTTTAAAGCCTATATAGTCGATCATGATTGATGAGATTTTGAATGCCATTCCTGTTGGAGATTCAGGAGGGACGATAGTCTTGTAAAGCATAATGCTATGTTTTATAATATGAATATTTAAAAATTAGCATTATTTCTTTAAAAGAAGGTTAAGCTCTTCTAGGGTGTGAAATGAAAAACCGTCATCTGATTGTGATTTTTTTATGCTTTATGCAGTGTAAGAGACAGAGTATGGCAAATTTAGAACCGAGATCTGCTTCAAAGGTCGAGTTTTTATCAAAAAATTCGGAAAGTAATCTGGAAAAAAGCTCTGATCTATCTGGGCAGGAACCTGACATCACATTTTATCTCTTCGACGATGATGAAAGGATTATTAGTTTTCAAAAGAAAGCTTTTGATGAACACTCTAAAATCTATCAAGAGATTGCTCGCAAAACACCTTTAGATAACGATACTCTAGTCTTCTTAGACTTAGTTCAATTGGAACAGGACACAGCAGCCGCTCTTGCTCGTTCGACAGTAGAAGAAAGTAGTAAAAATTTAGAGAAGGCACCAAGCCTTGGTCTTGGTGGTCAATTCGCTGTTCGTCGCAGTTTCTTACGAGATCTTCCTCATTTACGGGGGATGGGGCCCAAGGATCCTGCTCCGGCTCCTGTGGAACAAGCTGTGGCCTTTGCTTCAGTTAGAATGAGTGAAGAAGAAGCTGTGATTCGGGAAGATCTAAAGAAAAGGATGGCGAGCAATCGGCTCTTTGAATCTCTACAAAGAGACAAAATCACTGGTGTTGTTGGAGTGGCGAAAACGGTTTTTTCTAGGTTGTTGTCTCCAATTACAGGACTGTCTAAAGCAGAAATCAAAAAGGAGAAAGCACAACGTCTTTTGGATGCTGCTGAAGAATATCTCAGGGAATCGACTAGGGGTAAGTGGCTACTGCCAGATCCAAGTGCAGCAACGGAGGCATCGGGGGAAAAGACGTATAGCAAATTCAATAAGATGCCAGCTTTTAACTCAGGGGTTGTTGCGCGTCTTGTTGCGGGTCTTCCTTCGAGGGCAGAACTCGAACTCCCTTCTGGTGAAAGTGTGGTGCTTGGGATGCTACCAAACGCAGAAATTCTAGCAAAGATAAGGGAGCTGGTTTCAGCGGACAATCCTCGGCAAGCGCTGACCATTATGTCCATTGTAGAAGGGTTTGAATTAAGCTGGGCCCAGGGGAATTTACGGGGGGTTGGTATTGATGGAGAGTTCAAAGAGACAGGAGGGTCTGTCAGTTTTGGCGCGCCAGAGGATAAGCCGACTGCCATAAGATTTTATAAGAAACTTACGCTAGAAGTTGGGCCTAAAGAGGCGAGAGAAATCATTAGGGTCTTGCAATATGGTACACCAGATAGGACGATGACAGTCGAGCCCTTACTTGAGGATGCGATGCGGAGTCTTATGGGAGAAATGATGCTTCGTAAGCCTGTGTTTGTTCACTGTAAGAGTGGGAAGGGGAGGAGTGCCACTGTTGTTCTGGCGGCTAGGGTGGGTATCTTAATAGATCACCTCAAAAATCAAGGTGTTCAAATCACTCAAAAGGTGGTCGATGATTTGATTGCGGAGCAGCATGCACTGATGAAAGAAGCGAGAAGAGAAGTAAATGTCACAGGGTCACTTCAACTTCCAGTACTTGAGGCTGTTCTTTACAAACATGCAGGTGTCATCAGCGGATATGTAGAAGAACTAGCACCACTTCCAGAAGGACCCGTACCACGTCCAGTAGAACCCGCATCACCAAGCTCAGAAGAAGGTCCAGGAGATGTAGATGGCTGGTGGCAATGACTTCAGTTACGGGAACTTTTTTGTGAGAAACCCGCTGCACACCCATTTGCTCAGAGCAAGCTTTTCTCCTAAACTCTCTTCCTTGCTAGGCTATATTCAAACGATAGAAGTGTTTGTGCTGATAATCAGCGCCAGCTAGCCCTGCGTTGACGAGAAGACCTAGGCCACCTGTCTGACAGGCTGCTCGGATCATGGGCCCATCAACAGTCCATGAGTTGCCAATTGCCAAGATGGGTTGGGCTTTTTTAGGAGACTGGCGGAGGATGTGATCCATCCGATCTTTTTTGCCATCCCCGTAGTTAAAGATGGGATCAACCCTTCGTCCTCTTTCTTTATCGAGATTGACACCAGAAATGCGATCCATAGGGATCGGGAGGAACGAGCAGACTTCTTTGAGGAAGAGCTCGGGACTGGCTGAGATGACGTGGGAGTGAACGCCCTTGCTGTTCAGGAAATTGATGAGTTCGAGAGAAAAGGCGAAAAAGTAAGTGCTCACCTCTTCATAGACTTTAACCGATAGACTACGAATCCGAGTTTGTACATCGAGGGGTAGGTCGGCATAGACCTGTCCGAGGTAGAAGGTTCCGTGATAACCCGCTTCGGCATCAACGGAGTACTTCGCCCAAAACTTTTCAACCCCTTCAAGGCTGGCTTCGTGATTCGGGACTATGCCCTCGAGGATGGAACGATCGATCATGCCGCGATAATGAATCTGGGAGCCTGTTCTCTTTCCCTCAGAAATATCACCGTTCAAAATCGTACCGTCAAAATCCCAGAAAGCTTTGAGCTGAACATCTGGCGATTTTTGCAGATGCTCTTCTATTTTTCCTTGTAAGTCCTCGAAAAAACGACTATCGCGCAAGGCAGTTGGATCCGGAAAAATCATAAGCCTCAACTTTCCAGAAAGTGAAGATAAAAAAATACTGCTACAGAATGCAGCAGAAGGAATTTGGGAGCAATCTAAGCTTTACAAAAAACGAGATTTTTTTCAATGAGAATGCTTGATCTCGATGAATTACAGTGAGACTCTTGACATTATTTGCCTAAAACTCCCCAAATTCTCTCCGGCGGGATGGTTTGACAGGCAGCTCTTCATTTTTTCCTATTTAAACTCTCCGACCCCTCGACTAAGCCCAACCTGTCTAAGTATTATGATTTCGTCATTGCGAGGAGCCGGAGGCGACGAAGCAATTTTGCCTTTACACGGAGATTGCTTCGCTTCGCTCGCAATGACGGGGTACTGCGATGAATACTTAGACAGGTTGGCTCGCAATGACGATGTCCTGTCTCAGTCCTGCGAAGAGTAGCTCAGACCGATGACGGTGTAGGACCAGGAACTCAGATCAGCCATGTCTCGAATAGGGATATTGTAGACGCCTTCCACAAAAAAACCGATTCGGTTGGGTAAGTAGACCTGCCAAAGAACCGCTAGTTCTACAACAAAAGTCGAGTTAACGGCATTCTGACCAGGATAAGGTTCTGATCGCCCCTTGAGTTTAGGCACCCATGTTCGACTGGGCTGCGAAAGGTGAGCCCCCACAAGTCCCCAAAGAACAGTCTCTAGACTGGGAAGGAAGCTGATACGACTGATAGAGCGTCCTTCCATAAGGGAGAAGCCCCACTGTCCAAACACTTCGTAACGAGAGACGGAGGCTGTCTGTTTAAAGGGAGTACGGCCGATAAGTCTTGTCGATGGTGTCTCGAGCACTTCAATGCGTCTGATCCCGAAACGGAAGATTTGTCCCTCTAAAGTAGGAATCATACCCATCAGGGCGTAGTCGAAATCTCCTCCTTTGAAGCTGTTTTTCTCATGGAACTGGACCAGCCCTAGTTCTAGGGAGAACGAAGATTTTCGCCAATCATAGACCATAGGGGATTTGCTGCTCGATATGATTTCGGGAACCAGAACTTGCGAAGAAAAATCTTCCACGGTATCAGCAGCAAGCTTGCTTATGATCAAAAAACTCATGAGAGCAATCAGGGTATGTTTTGCAAAGCGTCGTCTCACAAACGATCTCCACCATTCCAGGAGGGAATTTTAAGTTCTGGGCAATTGCCAGAAAAATTCTCTGCTCGCCAAGCCTTAGTCAACTGATAAGTACCAGCTTCATCAAAATAAGGATGATCACAGTACTTTTGACATTTCCAAAGAAACTGCCCCAGAGGCCAGACTTGAGTCTGCCACTTCTGGTCTCCAATTTCTTTATAGTTCTGTTGAGAACGTACAAAAGGAATGGGGCTGACGATAGGCCCGATTCCAATTTGGAGATCAGACTTATAACTGATCCCCCCCATAAAAGGGTACTCCCACTGGATGCCGATACGATACTCTGCCGCATCCTCGTCAGAGGTCCAGAGGGATTCGATCTCAAAAATGGATAGACCATCGAGTTCGGTATGCGCAGAGCTTTGGAAGCGCAGAGCTGGGAGAATCCGACTAGCCTCTGGTTTTTGACTACAAACTTTGATGTACTCGTGAGGAGCAATTGTGATGCGCTGTGCATCGAGATAACTGACCTGCTGTTCTTTCTCTATGCGTGTATTCGTGTTGGACGGGACGCTCACTAGGCGCAACTGTGGGTTTTTCGCCAGGCCCTTATCCCCATGCCGTTTGACATAATCTTCATACGTCTCCAAGTCTGGCAAAGGGCCCATGGGGAGTATGAAGTTAATCCCTAAAATCTTCAGCTCTGGAGTTTTCAGAGTTGTGCAGTTACTCTTCGTTAAATCTCTGTTCAGAGGGTCCTGACGGTCCTCTTGCTCAGTTTGTGGACACCAAAGGACATATTTGGTCTGAGCCTGCGTAGGTGCAAAAGAGGATGTGCTGCCATAGACAAACCCCCCCACCAATCTTGGTGAAACGTTTTCTCTTTCCCCACTCGCTAGGTTGGTGATTGCTTCAGCAATAGCAGCATGGACGTCAAAGAATTCAAGACTTAAACGTTCATTGAAAATCACCACAAAGATAAAATCTTGATTTCCACCCTGAGATTTAGCAGTGGAAAGTCGAGTGACGAGATGGTTTTTTAACCTGTCTTTAAAGTCAGGTGTGTTATGGATTCGAAAGCAGACATCGACACTGCGTTCGGTGACACCAAGTATATATTTTTGATAGCTTAAAAAATCTTCTGACCGCAGTGACTCACTCCCTGGCACATCGGAGCAGGCTTCGATCAAAATGGGGATCTGAGTAAGGTCACGCAGGGGGGTTGGAAATGAGAACTGAGCATCGGTACCCACTATGGGGTTACGCATCGCATAAGCCGGTTGGGAGAAAAATACGTTTTGGTTCTTGTCCATAAAATCGACGTCGAGGCAGGCCCCGAGATCGTCATTGTCCGAGCTTGAAAATTCGTCGGGAAGCCACCACTCATGCCGATTAGCGATGAGCTGAGTCCCCGAACTGAGACTTGGACAGAATTTTGCTGGAAAAGGGAAGCCGTTGTGAGAATCCATAAAAGATCTGACTTCCGTAAGAAGGGATTCTTTTTGGATCAACTGCGGATTTCTATACGCAAACTTTTTCTTCATCCCAGATTTTAAAATCCAGTCATGGCTTGGTACACCAAAATTATGGTGTATACGAACTTGAATATGCTGGTTTTTGCTATCGAAAACCCCGAAAGGAATAGCACTGAAAGAGTCATTCCCAAGTTCAGATACAAAATGAGCTGAGGGAATAATTTCTGTGTCAAGTGCTAAAGGACTGGAGCGATCGTAGCGAAAGCGCAGTTTGACTCGATCTATCTTTGTCGTCTGAGGCCAGCTTATGCTGCCACAGTAGGTCTTTGGAGCACAGACTTGCCAAGTGTGTTCGTGCACACCCTGAGAAAAATCGATCACTTTAAAATCATGTTCTTTTCTTCCCGCTGGGAGAACCTGCTCTGAAAAAGCGAGTTCAAAAACAGGGTCTAGGAAAGCCTGATCCGTCTCATGCAGTTCGAAAAAAAGATAAGCTGTTTTTTCGTTTTCAAACCAATGGGCATAAACCGAATCGAGATATCCATAGTTTTGTGTCAGAGCAAGCTTATCTTGTGAGCAAGACAAGAAAAGAAAAACAACAGAGAGAACGCATCCGACTAGGAATGGCGCACAGAACCACCTCGTGCGGTTTTTAAACCAAGAGCGATAAAAATAAGAACGGGGATGAAAGATTTCGTTCATTCTTTGGGGATCTCTTTGAGCACCCACTCTAGAAAATCTTTGCTGTCCTGTATGACAAGAGCCTCTCTCAGCTGAGGACCCTTGAGAGATGCAAATTTCGCATCTGAAGGTGCAATATAGGTACCGGTCTTGAGAGCTATTCCATCGACAATAGCCATTTTCCAAGAAGGTGGTCCCACCACATAGTTGAGTGTTTTCACGCTCATTCCCTCCCGTCGAGCTCTGGCAACCATATCGTTTTCCCTCAGTAACGACAGGTAGTCCCCTTTGTAAGCATCGTCCGTCAAAATCACTTTGATATGCAGAAGAGGCCGATGATCAGGGTCCAACCCTGGAGGGGTAGCAGAGCCCCAAGGCTGCTGATGCAGCCAACGGTCCTGGCTAAACCCCAAGATATTGCTGCACTGCTGCTCGTCGATAGGAAGATCGTTTTGTGCCAACTTCTCAGTGAGAGCCTTCAAACCCTCCCCTATCTTGGCTTTTCTGAAAGTCCACTCGGCCTCGACCTTAAGCCGATTCTCATCCATGTGACAGCGAGGAGATTTCAAAGCGGGCGAACTTGGATAAATGAAGTCGACCAGAACATAGTAGAGTGGTTTTTTAGGTACTTCTGGCGGATGAGAGTCCTGAAGTCCCATTTTGTCTGATTTGCTTTTCCAGGGATCCCAGTCATCGTAACAGGCAGAGCACAAAGCCAGAAGCAACAATTCAAGAAGAGCTAGACGAAATCTGTGCATGATGGATAAGTTCCTTAACGGATCAGACTTAAAGTGATCGCCTTCAAATCGACGAGGCCTTCAAGATCTTTTTTACGTAAAAAAGCAGCAATTTTTTCCCTCACCTGCATGATGACATCTTCATCTTTAGCAAGATCAAGGAATTTTTTCAAATTCGTGGAGATCCTAGGATTTAGTCTTTCCAGAACCTGTCTTCCCCCTTCCACATGAGCTAGATACATGGCTGCTTCTTGAGGACCGATCTCAAGGAAGATCTCTGTCAAAAGTTCCGGAGTGATCGAGAGCAAAGTTTCATCGAGGAAAAGGCTTGGCAGAAGATTTTCCATCAGACCAGGCTTGTCTCTCCCCAACTCAGAAACGATCTTTTTGCGATCAGCCTGACTGAGGTGATTAAATGCTGATTCAAGCAAGGGAGAAGGATTGACTTTGATACTTTGGAGTTCATCACCCTTTTCTCTATAGAACTGCTTTAATTTTCTAGCTGTCTGCCTTGCAAATGAATCTGACATGCGGTCGACAGTGGTAAGCTTTGCCACCAATTTAGCGACAACGGAGGGGGGAGCAGCGCCAAAAAACTTTTCTTGCAGAGGTTTAGGGGCATAGGTAATCGCAGCGACAGCTTCCATATCCGAAGCGTCCTGAAGAAGCTCGATCAATTCTGTCACGCTGAGACTTGCTAAAAAAGCAAACTCATCGGCCAGGGGCTCGTGAGGAATCCTGATCTGAGCCCCGGTGAGCAGTCTTTCCAGGCGATCAAAGAAAGCCCAGATCTCTTGAACCGGTACAGGCTGGTTGAAGTCAGCAAATTTATGGCTGAGGGTTTCCAGTACAGATCGATACTCAGATTTTTCTTTGAAGACATTAAAGTGTTGAGGGTCAAAATGTTTAAGGAAGAGGCAGAGGTCGAGATAATTCTTCTGCTCAAAAATAGGTTTGAAAGCGATCTCGAAAAGGGTTGGGTCTTCTTCAAGCCTTGCTTTGATCTGGGCTATACGTTGCAGAAAAAGACTAGAGTTTGGTTCTATGGCGCTCAGACCATTTTCATGAGCTTCTCCATCGGCAGAGTTGAGAGAAAGTGGATTCAGGATGTCATCAGCTCGAGTTCTTAGGCGAGAATCTCGTTTCAATCCTAGTCGGCGATGAGCCCACAGCATCAGCATCAGGCTCAGCACAATGACAATGAGGAGCATAAACCAGGGAAGAAAGGGAAGGAAGGCGTAGCGCAGCCCATCGGACCAGTTGGCATACTTTGCGTCAATAGACTCCTCTTTTTTGACGTCCTCTCGCTTTTCAGGGGCAGGTGGAACCACTTCTTCCTGCAGAATTTTAGCAGCTAGTTTGCGGGGAACAATATTCAAAGAAACACCAGACTGGCGAACCCTCTGGTTTAAACGTTGTTTAAGACTCGTTACAAACTTGTCTTCCAGATCGGGTTCATAAGTGAATTCGCAGCTCGCTGCACTTAGGCGATACTGCAGTTGTTTTTGCACCTTACCTTGACTTTCGAGGCCTGGCAAAGAACTGTCTTGATCTTCATCGAGAGTGTCAAAGCTCTCGATCTTACAACCTACAGGATGGCACTTCTCCATAGGACACTCTTCGTCCAAAACAAGGAGAAAGCGCTGTCGCAGCTGCGTTAAATCCTGCCCAACTGAGGGAGGGATCCGAACAGCTGGTTCTGCTGACAGAAACTCTGCTAGACCTAAGCAAAGCCACAGAGAGGTCCAATGAAAAAAAGTCTTAACTTTAAGCTTAAACATTATTCACCCATCATTTTTTCAATTTTTTTAATTTGATCAGCGACTCGTTTGTCAAACTCTAATTCCTGAGACTTGCTATAAGCCTCTAAGGAAGCTTTGAGTTCTCCAATTTTAAGGAGCAGAGAACCTTTTGCTCTCAGAGTTTGCACATGATTCGGATAGCGCTCTAAGACTTGTTCAGCATACTGCAGAGCGAGTTCATAATTGCCACTATCCGCCAAGCTTTTGATTTTTTCATGACTGGCAAGGATACTCACTGGTTTACCCTTGCGGTTGATAGCCTTACCCTCTTTGCTATAAGCGTCCTCCAAGCCTTTATCGGCAGCTGTCGGAGGGAGGGGAGATAGACGAAGGTCTGTCGGTACAGCCTGATTTCTATGGTCGATGACGACCCTTTGTCCACTAGAAAGGATGGGGACCAGGACCTCTGTGCTTTGCTTGCCGTCATTGTAAACGACTTTGATATTATGAGGGCTTATCAGCCTTGGTGCATCCTCTGTGCCTGTCTCACGTTTTGACAAAGGTTTCTCAACATTGCTATTGACCAGTCTAGCCCAGAACGGACTTTGAAAGGAACAGCCTGTGCAGCTGATAAAAATCAAAATAAAAACATGCCGAATACTCATCGACCTCACGCTCCTTATTTTTTAAAGCAAGAAAGGTAGCATCACAGGGTTGTAAAAACTCAATCCAATACTAAATGAACTCTCTTGACCAAGAGTCGCTGCAGCAAAGACCCCGTGTCTGTTCCCCCAGGTGTACGTAGCTATCCCTTGAAAGTTGATAGCACTCGTCTTGCTGCCCGAAGAGCTTACAAGGCCACTCATGGAATAATATAAGCCACACCCGAAATCGATATTTCTATCAACAAATGCAGGGAGAAATTTATAAGTCAGTCCGATAGCAGCTTCAGGACCAGCAAAACTAAATCCAATCCCTGTGATGTGCTGATTTAAATCACCCCACTGCTCTAAGAATTCAAGCTGAACCAACATAGAAGGGAAAAAGCCAAAATTAAAGCGACTGTGGATAATGGGTTCACCCCTTTTTCTTCGCTCATATTCTCTTGCATAGTTCAGAGAGGGTTCGATATCTTTTAGGGTCTGGGTGCTGTCTGCTAGGCTAAAAAACAAGATCTCCCCTGTCGTTAGACTGATGATGCGCATAGACATGCCCGCAGGTGTTTCCTTGATCAGAGCTAGCGACTTAGCTTCTTGATAGGTGCTAGAGAGTTTTTTTAACTCAGCGATTTCGCTGAGGGAAAGGGGGCCATTATTGATGATCGTGGATCCCCCAGGACTGACATTTACTCGATGCTGATCGCATTCGAGGCACAAGATCACTTTTTTACTTTCATTAGTATTTTCAGGAGGGAGGATTTCGTCTATCATTCGGAAGACAGCATCCGCAAAATCTTCTCGAGACTCTTCCCAGTGGTGGACAGGGCTAGCGACAAGCATAGGTAAGGTTTTAGCACGTAGAACTTCGTCCTCCATCACGCGGGTTCGGAGAAAATCTTTGAGCCTCTCAAGATCATTTGCAGTTTGAGGGAGCAAAGCAAAGCCTTGTGTGGAGACCAGCAGGGAAGCCAGCAAAGTGATAAAAATCAGTTTAGATGTTTTGAGACAGTTTACCATCGCCACACCATCCCACCCCCCATCGCATGGTAGGGTAGCACGAGGAGAGTATTCGTTTGAAAATTTTTATTGTCTGAAAGGCTGGGGGAATACTCAATAAAGGCCTGCAGGCCATAGCGATTTTTTACGTGAACCTCTAGGCCTAAAAGGCCTGTGATCAGGCTAGCCTTAGGTTCTGTTTTTGCGTCTAAGATTTTGGCAAAATCAATTTGTTTTTCTCCGTAAATAAAAGCCCCCTCTCCACGCATTCGGGTATAAGAGAAACCAGCAAACCAATAAAAATCCGGCTGAGAGAGGGAGGGTTTATCATGCATCATCAGGCTGTAGATTCGGCTCGTGACACTCCAGGCTTCCATGTGATTTTTGAGACTCATGAAACCTAAGCCAAAGCTGACTCGTCTTTTTCGATCGGGCAGCAGAACAGAGTCAACATTTTGCTCAAAAAACACGAGAGGTGGGATGACAGCACTCTCGTTACTTGAGCTAAACTGATGAACAAGAAAACGTGTGACAAATTCATAAGGCTCCCGACCTTCTAGCATCATCTTCTGCTGTGTTCGGGCTTCTTCCATGCTGAGCAAGGGGTAGGGAGCCCTCAGGAGGCTCCTTGCCGAATTAGAAATAGAGTAGCGTTCTGCCCAAAGAATTCTCTGCGGGGATCGCATTTCAAAAATATGGGCAAATAAGACAAGGTCTTGGCCCTCAGCCTCAAATCGTAGGCTCAGTGCCTTTTTGTTTTCGCTGTCGAGTAGGAAACCGTCGAAGACTTGAGGGTTGTCAATACCTCTTGCTAAGACAGTCCCCTTCGACGAGGAATACGTTACAGCCTGTTGGCAAACACCGCAATAGACGAGAGATATCGGTATGTTTGGGTTAACGCGGAGAAGCTCATAAAGTCTATTCTCCACTGCATCTTGAAATCGATTATCAAGACCAATTGGGGCAGACAGTTCAACCAGGGTAAGGGCGGTTTGGACTGGAAACGGTGCTTTCTTAGTCCAAGAAAAAACAAGCTCATCTACCAGATCTGTACCCATGAAGCGGATATCTAGACCCTGGACGTCCTCTCCTTTCAATGTAAAAGCAAAAAAGAAAGAATACGTTAAGATGATTGTTTTCAGAAGCTTATCGATGCTCATTGTTAGTTCTCAGTAGCCCTCATCATATCCCTCAAGGGTCAGGGGGAGAATTCTAGAGGAGGGAATGCCATCTTTACAAAAAGAAAACATCTTTCAATTTGGGGAACCAGCTGCGCTGGTTCCCCAAACCCATCCTTGCTAGTACATGTCTTTCTCGTTCTTAAGTATTATGATATGGTTCCTATTGTACCCTTTTTGGTTCTTTAAGGAAAAAAGATTCCAGAATCTTCAGACTATACCTAGATCGATTGAATTTGCAAATGGCTTGGATTATCTTTCTCACTACAATTTTAAGTTCCTGTGTATCGATCACCCATCGAAGCCAACCATGGGGGGATCCAGTTGAACTTGGTCTTGACCCGGAATCTTTGTCCGGTGCTTTCATTCAAGTGACTTGTGCTCAAAGCAAAGCAAGAAAAAACAAGACACCGAACTTAGTCGAGACTAAAGTCGCTGCCTGTGCTGACATCAAACGCAGTCTGACTATGGCCAATGCAGAGTTGTTCGGCGCTGATATGAACGAAAGCGATAACCAAGATCTCGATGAAGAGAAAATCAAAGAAAAGCGAAAGCGATTTCAAGAGCATGGCTTTGAGCTCGTCTATGTAGAGAAGGACAGTCACTCCGATTATGGAGGAGGAACTCTTCCTCTCTTTATCTTTTCTTTTACACTCTTCCCTCTTGTCGTTGATAGTGATGCTTCAGCACAGATTCTATTTCGAGATCCAGATGGAACGATCAGGGGAAGCTACCCTATCTATCTTTCTTCTGTCGACTTTTATGGAATTGGTGCCTTACCTATACTGTTGTTTCAGAAGACGGCTCAGTGGAGCATACCTCAGAGAAAATTTTATGATGAAGAGACAAAAAGAAATCTTCTTAAGTACATACGGAATCTGACCTATACCCACTATAAGAGAAAGCTATGTGGTTTTACTTCGTGCTTTTAGTCTTTGCTGCCTTCGAAGGTGGTCGAATGTACGTTGATCCCGACACGCTGTATCAGCTGGGCTTCCTCGATAAAAAACCACCCTACTGTCGACCACTAAAGGAAGATGAGCTGGCAAGTCGAAACATAGGGCCAGACGGCTTTATGGCTTCTTACATAGGAAGAGGAAAAGAAGAAAGCTGTGAAGTCGCTATCTTCCGTGAAAAAGAGAGACCAAGCTTTGTAGACTTTGTCACAGACCATATATCTGTTTGCACAGAGCGGATGCTTCAAGGTGTCAAGGCGATCTCTCCAGACTTTTCTAGTTTTCAATCCCAAGCTGTTTTTATAGATACAAGAGGGATTGAAGACAGGGATCTTGCGGTCTTTGTTCAAGATGCGTTCTCTAGCTCACTGCTTAAGACGATGGGAGAATCTATTCAAGGAAAAGGCTCCGTGATAAGATCGCTAGGGGAACAGGGGGATACCTTTGTCTTGGAAGTTCAGTTGCGTCAAGTCCTTGATCCTACTTACCTCTGTGCTATGCGCGTCGCTAAATTTAAAGATGGCAAACAAATCCAGGGATGGAATACATTATAGAAGAAGGTTGAGGTTTTATTTATGCTAAGCCCATTCATCGGCATTTTGATTCTTGCAGGGGTCGCTTATGCCTCCCTCCACAGTCGACCAAGTAGTCAACTCGGATTCTTCGATCCCCATGCAGCTTTTATCGTTTTGGGTGGGGTACTCGGAGCCCTTTTGATCGCTATTGATCGAACCTCTCTCGGACGTATGCTCGCTTCCCTTAAAGAAATCCTACCCTCAACGAACACGTTTACTCGAGAGATGAAAGCCATTCATGAGGGGCTAAACACTATACGTTCAGCTTGGAGGGAGGGCCAAAAAAGTCGAATCCTGGAGATTGCAGACAAAAGTGCTAATAAGGAACTCATGGTCGCAGCTGACGCCCTTCTTAAACAGATGAGCCCCGCCAGCCTCTCTGAAAAGTTCACTGAGCTCAAAACAGAATACACGAGAAAATATTCCCCTGTTATCGAAGGTTGGGAGATGGTCGGAAAGCTGGGACCATCTTTTGGCATGGTCGGAACCGTGACGGGGATGGTTCAACTTTTTCAAAATATGAACGACAATATCAGCAATATGGGGGGGTCTATGGCCCTGGCCCTCTTGGCTACTCTCTATGGCATAACCATAGGGGCAGCAATTGGAGGCCCTATGGCCACGAGAATCAATACTCAACTGAATGACCGACTCGACTTACTTGAATTTCTTGAGAAGACAACTCAGGCTTTAATTGAAGAAAGCAAGGTTCTTGGCTCTCACAAGAGTGGTGAATAATGCGAGGACGACGAAGGCAACTCAGTACAGATGAAACTTGGTTGATCAGCTATGCAGATTTGATCACAAATCTTCTTATCTATTTTGCATTGATCATTGCAGCTTCTACCGTGCAAGTGGGAAGATTAGAAAAGATATCACAGGCTTTAAATCAAGATGCCACAGATAGTGATCACTCTCTCACCACTGCGGAGAAAAAAATTCAAGAAGCTCTTGTTGAGCACCAACTTGACCATGATGTGCGAGTCAAACTGACGAATGACGGTCTGGAGCTCTCCTTTAGCTCAGGAGCTATCTTTGATTCAGCGAGCGACATCATCATCCCTAGCATGGAAAGTTCTCTGGCAAAAATTATGGATGTTCTCAAACCCTATGCAAATAGTCACCATATTGCTATAGAGGGACACACCGACGAAAGGCCTATCAATTCTTCTCGATTTAAATCGAACTGGGAACTTGCCAGTGCTCGTGCTATGACGATTCGAGAAAAGGTTGAAGCGAGAGGGATTGATAAAAAGTTAATAAGGGTCGAATCCTATGCCGACAATAAGCCTCTTCCCCAGGAAGATCTTGAAAATATGTCTAAAGATGAGATCCTTGCCCGGCATAGGCGTGTTATTATTCGTCTCTACTAGTCTCTTGCTCAGCTCGTGCTCGACACTTTTTCATCGTGATCCTTTAGCGAACCAAGTTTACATCGAAACGAGTCCTATAGGGGCTACTGTCCTTATCAATGGACAAGAATCTTCCCAGAAAACACCCGCCTATTATCCGCTCGAAGGGAGTCACAATACCGTACAGGTCACGCTCAAAGATTATGACACTATTGCTTTTGCTACGAGCAGATCAGCTCACTGGACGTTCTTTTTGAATATAGGTCTCTCTACCCTTGGATTTCTCACAGCTGCTGTCGATTATGGAACCGGAGCCATGTGGACTATTAGCCCACAAAAGCAAAATTTCAATCTGAAAAAGACAGAAGACATGCCGATAGAAGAAAAAGCACCCCCTCCTCCTCCAGAAACTCCCGTCGTCAAAAAATTGGAAATCCCGCAAGATAAGCGCATGCTCGATATAGTGGATCGGCTTCCAGGGCCTGAGATGGAACTCCAAATTCGAAACTATTACGGTCAAAAGAAACCAGAAGAAGTTGAGGAGATAAAAACACGGCTCTATCTTATTTTGTATAAATCAGAAGATGGTCTCAGCCTTGACCAGGCTATTCAAAGAGATGTTTTCGAGCAGAAAACAAAGCAAAAACGTGTAGACTAGTCTTTCTAGAAGCTGTAGGCGACGAAGCAATCTTGTGTAACATGGAGATTGCTTCGCTGACACTCGCAATGACGAGGTCTGATATAGTCTTTGCTAGAAGCTGTAGGCGACGAAGCAGTCTTGTGTAACATGGAGATTGCTTCGCTGACACTCGCAATGACGAGGCTCTGCGATTTCGTCATTGCGAGGAGCCGTAGGCGACGAAGCAATCTTGTCTTTAGTCAGGGGGCCAGAAATTAGAACGCCCCTCTAGACTCTAAAACTCGAAAAGCAACATGAGATCGTCCAATTTTAGACATCACTTCATCCTTTGCAGAGATTTTTATCTCTGCAAGCTCAATACTCTTACCCATCTCTGCTGTCCAAACTCCGAGGCCAGCAGTAATGCCGGCTGCTACCAGAGCCCCTATACCTATCCTTGCCCTATAGCCCTCCACAAAATTCTTTGCCTTAGGGTGCAATCCCTCCAATTGAGTACGAACGTTCGGATGCAGGGAGCCGACAAATAGGGCGCCAAGGCCTAAGGTCGCCAAACCAGCCGCAGCTGTTTTAATACCCAAATAAGCCTGAGCTGCAGTAACGGTGCCTTGCGTTGGGTTCTCGTTGACAGCTAAGAGAATCCCCACCGTTAGAGGCCAGATGGACAGCAAAGCACCCCACGGACGAAACTTTCCCTCTTTTACCATGCTACTTACGGACCCCAGAAAGCCCATGCCACCAAAAACGGCTAGACTGATACCTGTTCCGAACTGGAGTGAAGTTCTGCTTGATCGATGTTCTAAAGGGATTCCCCCCTCGTTCTTTGCCTGTGAGTTCTCTTGAGCTGTGTCTGCTAGTTGCAGTCCTTCTTTTTCTTCATCACTTGCCTGACTTGTTTGTAAAATCGAATGAGCCTTTTGTTCGACGTCAGGCAGATGCTTCATTCTTCCTTCAATTTCGGTGAATCGACCGCTCTGCATGAGTCGTGTGAGCTCGTCTTTTGTCAGTTTGTCAGCCATTTCTATAAGTTCGTTAAAGGCTTTTTCGTCATCAGTGTTAGGATTTTTATAGTCATTCGTCTTATAATAGTCGGCAATCGCTGTTTTAAAACGCTCAAATTCAATGTCAAATGATAAGTCCTGTTTTTCAACAAGCTGGATGGATTTCTCAAACGACAAAAAATCTGGTGCATCTTGACTGGATTTTTGTTTTTGCTTGTGCAAATTCGGTGGCTCAGAAGGAGACTTGAGGGTCTGACTCTTGCAGGATATCAAATAAAAAATTGATAACAAAAGAACAGCTCCTCGAAGGCTTTTCATAGTATCTCCTGCCTGCTGTTAGGGACTGCCCTGCTGGATTTCTTTTAAAGAGTGACTTCGATTTTATCATCAGACAAGAATTCTCGGCAAGCTAGGGTTTAAGCGGGTGACGAGCTCGTAGTGGATTGTCTCTGCCCATTCTGCAACTTGTGCTGCAGAAAGGTATTCATCTCCGCTCCTGCCTATGAGTACGACTTCATCTTCTACTGCGACCTTACTAAGCCCGGAGACATCGACCATCATCATATTCATGCAGAGTCTGCCAATGATAGGACAGCGATGGGAGTCGATGAGAACATAGGCTGAACTTTGACCAGCAATACGAGGGTAGCCTTCATTATATCCAACCGGTAAAACAGCAATCTCCATTGGATAAGAAGCGCGGAAGGTGCAACCATAACCGACATACTCACCCTCCTTGACTGTTTTTAATTGTGCGATTCTTGTCTTCCAGGTCAATACAGGTTCAAGAGCAAACGATGGTCCCTTGTTGTTCTTTACCTGTCCCTGTCTCTTCTGTTTTTTTTCTTGTAAATGCTCAAAAGAAAGACGGGTCATGTCTGAAGCCCAGAGCCCATAAATTGAAATTCCAATTCGTACCAAATCCAGTCGAGCTGATTCTAGTAAGATAGCAGAAGCAGAGGCTGAAGCATGAGACTGGATAGAAGAGAAGCCTGAGGATACGAATAAAGACTTTGCTTCTGCAAGTCTGGTCTGCTGCAACTCTGCAAATTCAAGATGGGTGCTATCCTCAACGTTGGCAAAATGTGTGCAGATGGCCACCACATTCGATTTGTGCTTGTAGAGTTCTGGCAACCAGGGCTTCAGCTCTTGAGTATAAAAGCCCTGACGAGATAGACCCGTATCGATCTTGATGTGAGCAGGAACTTTTTGAGGAGAACTTAGCCAGGCTTTCAAAACAGGCAGACTCGCAATAACCAGTTCACAGTGAAGTTCATGCATCTTTGGCAATTCTTCTGGAAAAGTCGCTCCCACAATAAGAGTTCTGCCGCCAAAGCCAAGCTCCCTTAGCTGAGCGGCTTCGTGAACGTCGTTCACCGCTATACAAGTAGGCAGCTCTGACGACAGGATCTTATAAGTCTCAGCCAGTCCATGTCCGTAGGCATTAGACTTTAGGACAGGAACTAGCAAGCTGCTCCCCAGAAGCTGACGAATAGCCTTGTAGTTTTGTACAAGGGCCTGACGGTCGAGTTCGATCCAAGAGCGCATAAGAAGCTCCTCAATTATAATTCTCAACAGCTATAGGATAAGGCTCAGTGCATTCAGCTCATAAACTAGGAATCTGTCCTGCTTGGCCGTGAAGTGATTTACTAGGAACTATCTATTTACCTCGTTGCCAGGCGGAAGAGAGTTTTCTAAGATAGGTCTTAGCTTGAAAGATGCATCGAAATCAAGAAAAGGAATAGCTGTGAATTCACATCTTGTTTGGAATGTCGACCGGGTTTTACTCCACATCTATGGCCCATTCAGTCTACGCTGGTATAGCCTGTGTTTTGTGGCAGGTATTCTGCTGGGTAATTACATGTTTCTTACCATGGTGAAAAGGGAGGGACAGTCCATCCGTCTCACAGAGACTCTCCTCTACTACATCGTTATTGGGACCGTCGTTGGAGCTCGCCTCGGACACTGTCTCTTCTACGCTCCCCTAGAATATCTTCAGGAGCCTTGGCGAATTTTCCAAATCTGGGAGGGGGGGCTTGCCAGCCATGGAGGTTATCTCGGAGTTATTATCGCCATGTATTTATTTTCCAAGAAGTTCAAAGCGATGAGCTTCCCTTGGGTGGCGGATCGTCTTAGTATGTGCTCGATTCTGGCAGGAGCATGTATACGGCTGGGGAATTTTTTTAATTCTGAGATCATAGGAAAAGTAAGCGATGTTCCTTGGGCGATGATCTTCAGGCAGGTCGATGAGCAGCCTCGTCATCCTTCCCAACTTTATGAGGCATTTGGTTACCTTTCTATCAGCTTGTTTCTCTACTTTCTTTATAGAAAAACGAATCTTTCTAAGCAACCAGGCAGGCTTTTTGGTTGGTCGCTTGGGATTGCTTTTGCTTTTCGATTTTTTGTTGAGATGTTCAAAGAAAATCAAGAAGTTTTCGAAAACTCACTGTTATTTAATATGGGGCAGTTGCTCAGTCTCCCCTTTGTCCTTATAGGTCTGGCCTTGGGTATGGGCTGGCTTCAAAAGTGGACGAGGGTTTTCCAAAAAGCTCAGTAAGGGAAGTATGAATCGTCTGCTCTAATTTTAACTCGATACCCCTCGACTTCGCTCGGGGTGACGGGGCCTTTAACAAGTTGGGGTGACGGGGCCTTTAACAAGTTGGGAGGACGTCACCCCGAGCGAAGTTGAGGGGTATCTTGCCTTAACCGAATGATATTGGCGGTCAGGTGATCTCAAATGAGGGAATACATATGGCGATAGCATCGTTAAAAATTCAACATTTCTACGATAAAGATACGGGCACCCTGAGCTATGTTGTGCATGACACACTCAGCAAGGATGCTGTGATCATAGATCCTGTCATGGACTTTGACCCGAAAGATAACTCTGTTCATGACCATTCGGCTACGAGACTGCTTAGCTATTGTAGGGAGCAGGAATGCTCCGTTCACCTTATCTTTGAAACACATGCCCACGCAGACCATCTGTCTGGTAGCTCTCTCGTACAGAAAGCCTACCCACGAGCAAATACAGCCATTGGGCGTGAGATTACAATTGTTCAAAAAGCCTTTGTCGAAATATTTCAAATCACCAACCTACCCTGTGATGGCAGTGCCTTTGATCTTCTCTTTTCAGAAGAGGAGCCTCTTCGAGCTGGTTCTATAGAAATTCAGCCTATTCATATACCAGGGCACACTCCGGCCTGTTATGGACTTAAAATAGGTAATAATTTTTTTACCGGGGATGCTATCTTTGCTGCGGACCTGGGGACTGGCCGTTGTGATTTTCCTGGAGGAAACCCCCGGGGTCTATTCCGCTCTATCAAAGAAAAAATCTACCGACTCGAAGACGAAACCATGCTGTATTTTGGCCATGACTACCCAGAACAAAATAAGAGGGAGCTTTGCTACTGCATGCCTCTTGCAAAAGAAAAAGAAGAGAATATAAGAGTTTCAATCAAGGTTGAAGAGGAAGACTTTGTGAGAGAGCGCCAAAAAAAAGATAAGACTCTTCCTTTGCCGAGACTATTTTATCCAAGTCTTCTGTCAGCCATTCATGGGGGAAATTTGCCTATAGATTATCGAGAAAAACTCGCAGCTGTGGGCAAATGAGGCTTAACTAGAAGAAACCCAAACTTGCTCTCTCTTGCTTTGAAAGCAAACATCAAGAGATCCAAGCTTGATAGTGGGCATAAAGATCAGCTCGGCGCAGACCAAAGTTTATCTTCACTTGCTCTGGAGTTCCTAGTCTATCTGGGAAACCAAGTATCTTGCGAACCAATTTTTGGATCTCGCTCTGCTCTTCTGGCGAAAACAATCTTTGCAGGACTTCGGTGACTTTCGCTGTGAATAGAGCAAAGTGCAAAGAAGGTGGGATAGGATAGGGCTGTGAGCTAAAAAAATCCAGCGGTCTACCCGTTTTGATAGGAGGATGCGCAGAGGAGTCTTCATCCCAATTCAGTTTTTTATTTTTGCTTAAAAACATCTCTCCCCAGTTCTTACTTTTGACCTTATCTTGCATAGAGAGGATCTCTGCTAACCGAGGATTTTTCTCACTCAACTCGAGAAAAGGCTTAGGAACAATTTCTGAATAAACAGAAAAAAATTTTTCCCAGTACTCCTTCTCAACTGGAATCAGCCACCCTTTTTCTGTCAGGCGTTTGAGAAGCTTCTCAACGGAAAGTTCATAGTGCTTGCTATAGCGCACAGCTTCTTGCAGGAAGGAGCCCAATAGCCAAAGAAGAAGTGGGACCCCTGTTTGAGAGAAGAAGGAGCTTCTCAGTACAGAAGGAGACAAAGATTCTAAAAGGGGACTAGCTCTACTCAAAAGGTTAAGAGCTGGGAGGGGAATGACTGTATTCCCCTCCTCCTGTTCATTCATCTGGGCGACTCGAAGATCTTCTCCTAAGCTTGAACGAGCAAAAAGCAGCTCAGTGAATCCCTTTTCTTTGCTTTTTCCTTTTTGAAAGGTGTAGAATCCGAACGTCCATCCACCGGTTTCCATTTGGAAAAAGCCATCCTGCTTTTCCCATGAAATCGTGCACCAGTCTGGACCTAAATCAGCACACTCGCACCATTGCAACTTTTCTTCCCAGAAGTTTTTTAGATCTTTCCAAGCATAATAACTCTGAACTTCAGTTTTCAGTCGTTGAAGCCTTGAAGCAAGGATTTTATCTGACGTAGCGATAAAACTGACAGGGATGTTCTGACGCCAGAACCCTTCCAATGCATAGGGTGGCACGGTGTTTGTTTCATTTTTTAGACGAAAGGCTACACGAAATGGCATCCTCTGCCCCCGGCCCAGATCGGCAGTAGAAATCTGCTGCATGTTTCCGCCTCTACCCTCATCCCTATTTGCAGCTTTAAGGGCCGTTCTT
The DNA here is from genome assembly GCA_017985985.1 of Oligoflexales bacterium. Taxonomy (GTDB): domain Bacteria; phylum Bdellovibrionota_B; class Oligoflexia; order Oligoflexales; family Bog-1112; genus JAGNWK01. Next base: position 5,110 of record JAGNWK010000036.1, on the reverse strand, counting down.
CGGAGAAAGTATGGATCTATCCGTCCATAAGTCGCGAGACTCAAAGAAAGGGCGTGGCTCTGAACCCAGTTTTTTAAAGGGCGCTTGCTAAGCTCTTTCTTTTTAATTTTTACGAGGGGGGAAGGATTTGTTTGGGACAGAGTTTTCAAAATCTTGGTTCGAGTTGTCAAACTCAACCGTTTTTCTACTCGAGTATAGAAAGAGTGGGAGTTACATTCAAACCACTTCATCAACTGATTCATTCCCTCCGTGTCTGCATCAAGAATCCAGTCTATAAGGATGAGCTTTTGAGCTTGTTCAACTGAGAAAGAGAAAGGAGGCATACTCCAGAAGGACTTGAGTGCGGGAGATGCCTTTTGAACAAAGGCTCCACTCAAGTAGTTCTTCCAGTGATAGAGACTCCATTCCTTAGTATAGACTTCTTGGAGGAAAGGACTCCCCACAGAACGACTTTCAGAACCGAGCCAGATGCGGAGGTCGCAGCTAAGGGCAAATTCCCAAAGTAGCCCCAAACAAGACCCCCGTCCTACATAAACCCAAAGAGATGGAGATAGAGAAAGCCTTTCCAGGACCCCATAAATGAAGCTGATTTTCTTATGAGCATCTTGAGCCCACAGTGGATAAGCGCCATCCTGTCGTTTGGGACTAGAGCACTCCTCCTCGTCCTCTTGCTGAATAAGGAGATAGGTTCTTTTTTTAACCTTCTTAATCCCGCCTTGGCTCTGAGATGGGGTCAGCTCTTCTTCTAAGATCTTTTGCACCTGCTCGAAGAATGACACGCTCTGAGGCGAAAGAAAGTGCTCAAAGGGACCTAACTTGATAGTTCTGAGATATTCGGAATTCATGTTTTTGGTTTTAAAAGAGAGTTAAAAATCATGGAAGAGATTTGTTCACACACTTTTGTATGATCGGTAAAGACCGAATCATCAAACAACCACTGGAGGCTGACCCCATCGATTAAAGCAATAATAAAGGAACTGTACTCTCGCGGATTCACGTTGAGGAAGATCCCCTTTGCAATCCCTTCTCGAATAACCGCCGAGCAAGTGTCCCGGAACTGATTATAGTGGGTTGCAATAACATGGCGGACTTCCTGCTTCTGGTTGATTTGTGTCCAAAAGTCCATGTTGATTTGATAATACTCTCTGGTCTCTCTTACTATATTTAATATAATTTTGATAAAAATCTCGAGTTTTTTGACAGGATCCTGCATAAGGTCCATATTTTTATGGAGGACCTTTTCTATGTTCCCTGCCACATAATCGAGCACAGACATCATAAGGTCATCTTTGTTCAAAAAATAATAGTGGATGATTCCCTTGCTGAGCCCTGCGACTTGAGCGACGTCCTGCATAGAAAAATTATGGTAGCCGTGCTTTGAAGCACACTCCACGGTAGCCTTCACAATTTGATTTTTTCTTTCGGTTGCGACATCGGACTTCGTCATCCCAAAGGATCCTCCATTCTGTCTATTTTATAAGCGAACTCGTCCGCTCTTCTGATTTCGGACGGGCCTCTCCTCTTCTCTCAGCAGGCCAAGTTCTTCTTTGACAATAGGTATATATTTAAACTGAAAAGAGGCTATGCTAAAATGAGATTCTACACTGCCCTTAGAAATCGTTGTGGCGTATTGTGGGAGAATGCCATGCTTTCAAGTTATTGTGTGAAAAACAAGGACTCCTTGATTTTTCGACCTGCAGTGCTGTGGTTGATGACACTCATCAGCCTGTGTCTTTCAGCACAGTTACAGGCCAGGGAATATAAATGGACCCATTTTGGGGTTCGTCCCCTAGCCATGGGGAACGCTTTCGTGGCTGTGGTCGATGACCAAAACGCTCTCTTTTATAATCCCGCAGGTCTTGCCCGCTTACAGACTTGGGATTTTGAGATCCTCAATCCCACCTTCGAGGTATCGACAAGAACACTTGGGCTGTACAAGGACATTATTAACCTCAATAAAAAAGATACAAGCACATCGACTTCCACCACAAGTTCCAGTTCAACAAGTAGCAGTGGTAATAGTGACATTGACTCTATTCTTGATGTTTTCCAGCATGAAACTGGCAGAACGCACAGTTTCGGCCTTAAGCTTAACCCCCATTTCATCACTTCAAACTGGGGGTTTGGCGTTGGTATGGATAACTCCTTCTCCCTCGTGTTTCATGAACAGATTGAAATGGATGTCCAGCTCGGGAGCACCACCATTGCACCCTTTGGGATAGGTTTTAACTTCTTAGAAAACCGTTTGAGCCTAGGAGCGGCGCTTAAGTATGTCTACGCGATGGGGATAGATCAAACATTTGGCATAGACTCTATGGCTAAGGCTAGCAAGGAGCTTACAGATTATATCCAAACAGGTAGGGGAATGGGGCTTGATCTTGGACTTTTATTTACACCCTTCGATGTGATGCAGCCTACACTTGGCATCAGCTTAACGGATGCAGGGGGCACACGTTTAGATAAGTTTCCTCCTCCTGGAGCAAAAGCTGGCGCTTCCTCTGCTCAACTTCCACCCCGGCTACCTTCGCTCAACGTAGGTTTGAGTATTAAACCTGTAAAAACAGATTGGCTGTACCTACTTCTTGCTATGGATTCTCAAATGATCAATCAGCCTATACATTTTTCTCATAAATTAAGTTTAGGGGCTGAGCTAGGGCTAGGTAGTCTTTTAAAGTTGCAGGCTGGTGTGCACGAGGGAGACATCTCCGGCGGGTTCCAATTTGACGTCGGTCTGGTCAATATCCGCTTCGCATCTTATTCTGTCGATCATGGACCTGTCGTTGGCCTCGATAAAGAGCTAAAAGACAGACGTTATGCTCTGCAGCTGAAAATTCTCATTTAAAACGAAGGAGAACTCGTGATGCTCTGCACAAGGAGTATGAGGGGAGCTGCTTTTTCGATAGCTCTCTTGATGTCTGCTCAGAGTCTTTGCGCCCAAGATAAAGGCATGGCACCTGCTAAGCCAAACCCAGGGCTCGTTAAAGACTCAGCTAAAAATGATAAAAAAACAGGGTCAAAAATCTCCCAAGCTATGGAGAAGGGGGATGACAAAGAACCCGACGCCCCTCAAGCTGAAGCGACGGCTGCTCAGGCGCCAGCTGAGACTGCTCCTGCTGCCCCTGCAGCAGCGGAAAGTCGCTCAGCTTTTGGGGAACTGCTCCATAATCGTTTTCGATTGACGACTGCGCTGGGTTTTCTTCAGCTTAAAAAAGGCTCCGACAGTTGGCGAGCTAATGGCTTTGCAGACATTGAGGCAAGTTACCTCTTCCCTATGGAGCTCATGGGGGCAAAGAATGTCTCCGCCTTCTTGAACTACAGCCCTTATGAGGTAGCTCCTAAAGGTTCCTCCAACGCTATGAGACAGGAGTACAAGGGGACATTACAAACATACTCATTGGGGGGGGCAGCTGAGTTTGCTATTAGACCCACTCTCGACGTTTTTGGGCGTGTGGCTTTGCGCTATATGCAGCCAAAATTGAGGTCGTTACTGAGTATGGACGCTGTGCAGGCGGCAGATAGTAAAAGTGCTGTGATTCTCGTCGTAGGAGTCGGCATGAACTGGCAGTTCAGAGAGGCTGTCCTCATCGGACCTCGCGTTCAAATGGGTCTGGGCACTTTTAGAAGTCAAGAGTATGCAGGACAGGTGAGTTTCTTATTCTGATCCCTCCCTTTACATGGAGATTGCTTCGCTTCGCTCACAATGACGAGGTTCGGCGATTTCGTCATTGCGAGGAGCCGCAGGCGACGAAGCAATCTTGCCTTTAGCAGCTAGACGACTTGTGGGATGGTTCCATCAATTAAATTCTAGTAGTATTTCAACATCCCCAAGGATGCGAGTCTGGCAAGCTAATCTTTCCTCAGGCTGAGCTCGCATAGCTCGAAGAAAATCAGCCTCTGCAGGGGTCTTAGGGCTGAGAAATTCAAGCCCTTTCGTTACACTAAAAATACAAATGCCACAGTCTGCTGCACGGCAATCATATTCGATGGGTGTCTGATGCTTAGCGCAAAGAGCTTGAAAGCCAAACCCAGCTCTGACTTCATATTCCAATTTTTGGGTTTGAGAGACAATCACGACACGAGGCATTATTATTTTTCCTTAGATCGAAAAATCTAAGATTTATAGCATAAATATGCTTTTAGCTAGGGCAGATTTGTCGAATTTACTCTTTTTCTTCTTTTGCTGGGTAGATTTGGTTGATCTTTATTATATCATCTTTACTAAGATGGGTTCGATTCACATCGAAAACGGTACCATCTTTTTTTGTGATAGAAGGCTTATGACTGATAGCAAAGGCTTGTGAGGGGTAAAGCAGCAGAGATTCAAAATCAAATTTCCCAGATGGTTTCCAAACATCAGATGAAAGTTTTTGAAATTGCTCTTTGGCTCCTTCTTGGATTTGATCCCAGTGGATATCGACATAGCTATCTCTATCTTCTCTGCTATGCTCATGAATAAAGCCAATCGCATGCATCATCTCATGTAAAATAGAGCCATAATCACAGGCCTCTGGATTGATTAAAATATCTTGCTCACCACCTTGTTTGCCAAGGTAGCTCAAACATGCTTTTTCACTATGCAAGCGAAAATAAACGGAATCTTTTTCTGAATTTCTTTCTACAAAACGAATATTGGTTTGCTTGTTGATAGCGGCTACCGCTTTTTGAATAAGATCAGAATCCAGTACGGGGTCAATTTCGTAAGGAACAATGTTCATAGCCCAATAATCAACGGGTTCTAGCTTCATGATGGCAGCCTGAGAATCTTCAATTTTGGCTACAAGCTTTTTCTCATCAACTAGCACATCCCCCTGGGTTACCCACCGATCCTCATATTGATTTGCTAGAACGTAACTAGCAGATTTGGTAAAAACTTCCTCAGGTGTTTGTGCTGCTTGCACGAAATTTAAAAAATTCTTTGTATTCTCATCCATTAAATATTTTTTTTGAATAAAAGATTTAATAATTTGCTTTGGAGCCGGGATCTGCTCTGTTTTTTGAAGAAGAGGCTTTGCTTCTTGTTCTATAGCTAACTTTAATTCTTCTGCTTTTTTTTCATCTTTCTTTTGGAAGATGAAGATCAAAATCGTGAGTGCTAATATACCTATAAGAA
>JAGNWK010000111.1 GCA_017985985.1 Oligoflexales bacterium | reverse complement strand
TAGGTCGCCGAATGCATCTATTAGTGCCATGTTCATCTCCCATCACCGGTAGTTTTGGGTGACGATTATCACATGGCGTCTTTCTATAGTTAATTGAAATTATTGTAATTATGATGCGCTAGCCCTGATGTTCCACCCAGTGAACACAAAATTGTAATCAAAGAAATGTTTGATATAAAACGCATCAGTTCCTCCTCCCTCAAGCAATGTGATGATCCTTTAGATTTGCTCTGAACAGTACTCGCGCAGATCCGTTCCAAACGGTACAGTAGCGAGTACCGAGGTCTGTCGGATTCTTTTTATAAAACATTAACATCTTAAAATTATTTTCTCTATTTTAAGCGCTTACGATAGATATCCTTAATTTATCATGCTTCATAGTGAGGTTTGACCGACTCAGCTCCTCCTTTATTTTCAAAATCCATCCACCATTCCAAATACCAGCTTCATGCCTTTTCTCTTTCCTATCTTTCTCCTTCCCCTATCCGACTGAATCCATTACATATTCAATAGCAAAAAAAGGAGTATTCTATGCGAAGGATGGCTTATCGATTTTTTGTCCTGATGCTTTTAGTTTCTACCCAGGCGGTGGCAGATCCAGAAAGGGAGTTTGAATACATTGCAGATCTAGCCTTTAGGGTTAAGGAGCTAGAATCAAAAGTTGCGCTGCAAGTTTTGAAGTCTGAAAAAAGAAGGGATCTAGCACAGACAGCCGTTGAGCAAACTCTCGCTATGAAGAGTTCAGACCTCAGTCTTGAGATGCAGTACCATTTGCGTCTAGCACAGTCCAGGCTTGGTATTCTCCATGCTGACTTTCGCAGATTCGAAGAAGCTACAAGACTCTTCGAATCTCATGTTCAAGCACTAAAATCAATTTTTCGAGACGCTACAGCCGCCATAAGCACTATTCGAAGTCTTCAATATGACTTGGAATCGAGGCTGGAGACCGGGGAGACTACACAGCAGGAATTCAATCAGGCTGTAGTCGCCCTACATGATGTGAGTGACAAAGTCTTCCATACTTTTGGTGCTACTTCCGCCTTTACCGCAAGTGCCACTGTCAGTAGAGAAGAAGAGAACATCATTCGCTCTCTCGACATGATCCTATCGCACCTTCACCCTTTCTATACCCCTGGGACTGAGCCCCGAGTACTCGCTGACGGACCATGGATACCTGGCAAAGCCTTGAAGTAATCCTTAGAACACAATAAGCCATTTGTAAAAGTACAAAGGAGTATTCTATGAGAGGGAGATGGTTTATCGATTGTTAATGCTGATGTCCTTAATCTCTTTCCAAGCATCAGCAGATCCAGAAGAAGACTTTGAATATATCCAGTACGTAGATTCTAAAACTGTTGAACTAGAGGCTAAAGTAGCCGCAATAGCTGTCAAATCAGATCAGGTGAGGGCTGAAGCTCAGAAGGTTCTTCAGCAGGCGCTTGCTATAAGAAGTCCCGAACTTAGCTCTGAAATGCAAAGGCAGTTTTTGCAAGCACAGACCAGACTGGACACTCTCTATGTGGAGCTTGATCGCTTGCATAAGGCTCAAAAAGCTATCCAAACCTATGTTCAAACTCTCAAGCCACATTTTCAAGAAGCTGTAACCGCTATAGAAACGATTCGAAGGCTTAACAAGACTTTAGTGTCCATGCCCCCACTCATCAAAGAAAGTACCCAACAAGAGTTGGACCTCGCTATCGTTGCTCTCACTGTGGTTTGTGAAAAAGTAGCCAGTACTTTCCGAACTGCCTCCACTGCAGGAGAATCCGTATCCATGGAAGAGCAGAATATCCTCCGCTCTCGCGACGCGATCCTCACGTCTCTTCGACCATTTCATCCTTCTGGGGCTGCACCTAGGACTGCAACTCGGAGTAGACCTCGTAGCAGAGGAGACGACGGCTGTCATGTTCAGTAGCTGATGACGATGACGCAGTTTTTTGGTGATTACGATTTCGTCATTGCGAGGAGCCGTAGGCAACGAAGCAATCTTGCCTTTACACGGAGATTGCTTCGCTTCGCTCCAACCTGTCTAAGTATTATGATTTCGTCATTGCGAGGAGCCGTAGGCAACGAAGCAATCTTGCCTTTACACGGAGATGCTTCGCTTCGCTCGCAATGACGAGGCCTACCATGAATACTTAGACCAGTTAGAGGGAAGTCGAAAGTCTCGATCGTAAGCACTTATTCACGAATTTGGCGTCTGGCCTTGCTGATGAGGAGGCCAATCAACGCAAGAACGGCAAGAGCTAGGAGGAGTTCGGAGTGGTAGGGCCAGACCTTCTGCAAGATAAGCAGGGAGGAACCGATCGGCCAGAGTACGAGCCAGAAGGCGCCTTTTAAGAATGCCGATGAGCGGATGGTCTGCGCTAGGCCTTCCCCTCTTTCGTAGTAGTTCTGTACGAAAACTTGGCCCCAGTCATACGGCAGCAAGAAATTGTCCCTCGCCCAGCGGAAGGCGTCGAGCTGCTGAGGCCAGCCTTCCATGCTCGCTGTGGCGATGAAACAGCGTGGATCGGAGGGGACAGCCTCAGCTTCGCCGTTCACCTCTGTTAAGGTGTGATTCTCTTTTGGGGTGATCGTGTGACAGACGCTTTGCTTGACACCGTCCTTGTACTGAAGAACGACCGTGTAGGTCTTGCCAAGCTCAAGCGCCGTTATGCTGTATTGCCCAACACTGTTGTCGAGCAGCTTGAACTCCTGGATCCCTGGCGGTGGATTTTCCTGAACTGCATCGACAAAGCTCATCACTTGATTGGCCTCATTGTCACATTTAATGCAGTCCTCCTCCGTTCCCACTGAATGTGAACTAGCGGCGAAGGAACAGCCGTTCGCTTCTACCCTCCCGTCAGGTAAGGGAATTTTTCCAGATAAGGCAACGGGGCTATCTTCCGTCTTGAAGATCATAACCAGCATTTGAGAGGGAGTGCGCTGGGTTACTGCATCTGTGTAGGTCACCACCTGGTTCTGATCCCAGTCGATATTGAGGCTCTTATGGCCAGGTTCTACCGTCAGGATCATGGGGGCCTGGGCTGGTTTAGCCAGGAGCTTATAAAGGCCAGTCTCTGTGGAGCTAGCGCTCTTCTCAAGAGCTCCGAGCCCATTAACTTTGTAGAATTCAGCTAGGACTCGTATGTTTTTCTTCTGATTGGAATCCACTTCTACAAGGTCTGTCAGGCTTTTTACGATGCCAGAGTTTGGCTTTGGATTCGCTTGCAGCTTGATTTTGTAAGTGATGTTTTTAGCTTGAGCGGGGTACTGCGCGTTGTTCTCCATCTTCGCGTCGAGGCCTTCCCAGTAGTAGCTCTCATTTGTATTCACCGAGCCGTCCCCTTTGGGACCAAACTGGATACGCTGGTTTTTGTTGAAGAGGGGTAAGAATATGTAAAGCCTTTTATAGAACTCTTCAGGCTTAGTCGCAGACCCTAGGTCGGCATTGGGGATCTCCATAACAGTGACATCTATCGTCAAAAACGACAGATCCTCGGGGACCTCGCCAGAGATAGTAACCGTGGCAGCCTCGGCAGTTCTAGGGCTCAAGCTCAGAAAAAGCGCCAAGGCAGAGAATAGGAATAATAGTTGCGAGATCTTGTTAGGACTCTTTAACACGTTGTCCCCCTTAAAAAAAAGTTGCTCCAGACCCACCTATGCTATATTCTGCAGCAAGTTTGTTAGTCGTTCCTTAAAGAAATGAAACAAGAAACGAAATAAGAAACAAACAAAAGAAGAAAAAAAGAAAAGTAACGAGAATCAAGAAACACAGTAATCTGCCTTATCGGAGATCAAAAGACAATGGCCGTTCATATCAGGCTGCAGAGAAGAGGAAGCCCTCATAAACCATTTTACCATGTTGTCGCAGCTGACCATCGTAAACCGAGAGATGGGCAATTTATTGAGAAACTCGGATACTACGATCCAAACACAGAACCTTCTACTATTGTTCTGAAAGCAGACCGAGTTCAGCATTGGTATGGCAAAGGAGCCCAGCTTACTGGCGCTGCCGAGAAGCTTGTTAAGGCCCAGAAGATGGTTTTGAACCGCGATGTTCTCCCTAAGGAAGCACAAGCCTAGGCTTTAGAAGTTTCAGTCGCTCATCCCCGCTTTCTTGTCAGCACCAGTCTGCTACAGATAGTCTGAGCTACAAAAACCATGCGGCAAACTGCTCTTGGCCCTAGCCACTCATACTTTTTTTAAAAATTTTGTTTTGTGAGGTAGGGCTTGAGTTCCAAACGAATATTTTTAGGTCGCATCGGTCAGCCCAAAGGGCTAAAGGGCGATTTTTACTTGCTTGATCGTCGTTCGCTTTGGACAAGCCCGCTTTCTACCGTCTATCTTGGTGAACACCAGACCTTGGATAAGGTCACCAGCAATCTTCTTTATAAAGATAGAAATCTTATCCGTCTCGAGTCCCTCTCTAGTCGAACTGCCGTTGAAAAACGCTACGGAGAGAGTATTTGGCTTGCGCCAGAGCCCGCCTCAGAGGGGGGAGAACTGGAAGCAGAAAGTTCGGACGAGGCAACGTTTATTGCGGATGAGCTGCTCGAGGAGCAGTTTATCGGGCGTCGAGTGCTCGACAAAGACGGTGTCTTCTTAGGAACGGTAAATGCCTTGAATCATTATGGGGCCAGTCCGGTCCTAGAAATTTGCCGAGACTCAAAGCCAACGGGACTCCTAAATCCCACACCTGTACTTGTAGGGAGTGAAGCCGTAGACAGTGACAAAAAATGGCTCTTGGAAGTACCACTAGTCCCTGCCTATTTTGATATGAGCCTCATCCTCACAGAAAAACCACTCCAACTTTGTGTCCCAGCCGAAACCTTCGCTGATTGCTGGGCCTAAAATATGCTAGGCGTTCACCTCATTACCCTGCATCCATCGATGATGGAACCCTACACCCAGATCGGTATTTTAAAAGCAGCTCAGGACAAGGGCATCGCAAAGATCAGCCCTATCGATCTGCGCCATTTTGCCGTCGATAAGCATGGAACAGTCGACTCTAGACCCTACGGCGGTGGAGACGGCATGGTTCTCCGCCCAGAGCCACTCGCTGAGGCTGTAAAAAGTATTCCAGGTAGACCCTATGTTATTTTGACGACTCCTGCCGGAAAGATTTGGAACCAGGAGAGAGCTCAAGAGCTTTCACAGTTTCTTCTGGCGGAAAAAAGAGAACTAGCTATAGTCTGCGGCCGTTTTAGCGGGGTTGACGCTCGTTTTGTTGACCATTATGTGGATGAAGAAGTCTCCCTTGGTCAGTTTATCTTGTCGGGAGGCGAACTTGTTGCCCTTTGCCTTCTGGATTCTCTTCTCAGACTTGTTCCTGGAGTGCTGGGAAATGAACAAAGTGCTATCTATGATTCCTTTTCTGAAGGGCTACCCCACCATATCGAACAAGATCTTTACAGCCGTCCTCGTGAATTTGAAGGGCTAGAAGTCCCCCCCGTTCTTCTGTCGGGGGATCATCAGAAAATCAAAGAATGGTGTGTCGATCATCAAAGAGCTCTTGGGGAACCAGCTGTGCAGTTTCCCCAAACCCCTCGTTGCTAGTTCTTTTCGGCAGGTGGCTTAGGCCTCATCCTAGACTCATTACTCTTGTTCTTACTCACATCCAAAGCTGGGAGGCTTGTTGAGGCTTGTTGCACGGAGCATGTGGGCTTGTTGGGAGGCTTGTTGCACGGAGCATATTCTCGCAGCTTGTTGCATTCTCGTGGAGGCTTGTTGTGGGCTTGTTGCACGGAGCATATTCTCGGAATTTAATAAATTAATTCATTGGGCTTGTTGCACGGAGCATATTCTCGGAATTTAATAAATTAATTCATTAAATTTCCAATTTTTTTTGGAATTCATTCCTTATTATACTGGTAAGCTACCTTGATCATGCATCGAGATGAAAATACAGTGCACTCATTCGAACTGTACTCCAAATTTTTAGGGAAAAATTTGGCATATATCAGAAATTTGATTTTTGAATAAAATAGCTAAATCGATTTCAAGTCAATAGGAGGGATGACAGTTTTTTTGGCTTTAAATTATTGCTTCAAGAAGAACACCATGGGATGTATGCTCTTCTAAAAGCTGAGAGAAGATTACTTCTAAAACTTATATCAATTTTATCCCCAACAGTATGACAATTTTCGAAAATCTCTCTAGTGAATTCCAAAAGTTTTGAAAATGAAGCGTTCAAAAGATCTCGAACATACTTTTTTTCTTGAACCTCTTCATATCCAGGGATCTGTTTGTAAGAATTTAGAAGATTCCAAAGAAGACGATCCTCTTTTTCTGAACGATCAAAATGTTTTAATATTTCAAAAAGATCCAAGCGCCAAGAGACTGAACAAAAAGGATCTTGATCAGGGAGAGTTTTATTTACCTTGTAGCGATTTAGCCAAATATACTGCTGTACATTCTGTACATACCGCACATTTGTTATCATAGGTGACTTATATCTTTCTCGAATCGCTTGGCTGTCTCTACCAAAAAAAATATTGATATGTCTAGCTAACTGCGAATTCACCGTTCGCATGAAATGACCGAGATGCTCAGAGCTCTTAGCATGGACCAACATATGAATGTGATTGTCCATGATAATAAAATCAAAAATTTTTATACCATATTTATTCTTATATTTAGCCCAGAGAAGCAAGAGAGCAACCTTAATTTCCTTAGGCGCCAGTAACATCTCCTTATTGTGACAACGAGAGATAACGTGAGCATATGAATTGTTTGAAATGATTAAGCGTCTTGGATACATAGTGGAAACAGTATGCACATTCAAAGTACGTTCATCGAATGACATCTATCAAAGCAGATTCGGTCAGTACACACCAAGCATGCTCCACACCAAGCATGCTCCGTGCCACCAAACCCATATCAAGCATGCTCCGTTCCACCAAACCCCGTGCCACCAAACCCACCATATCAAGCATGCTCCGTGCCACCAAACCACCAAACGCGTGCCACCAAACGAAACCCATGCTCTGTGCCACCAAACCTCCTTATTGTGACAACGAGAGATAACGTGAGCATATGAATTGTTTGAAATGATTAAGCGTCTTGGATACATAGTGGAAACAGTATGCACATTCAAAGTACGTTCATCGAATGACATCTATCAAAGC
>JAGNWK010000110.1 GCA_017985985.1 Oligoflexales bacterium | reverse complement strand
CTGACTAGATGCCGATCACTTACCGATCAGTCTAAAATCAGAGCAGTACTGTTACAGTTCTCGACTTTTAGTGCATCATCTGAGAGTAGGTTGTTTATCAAGATGTAAAAGAATTTAGGATTTTCCCAATTGAACAGCTTCTTTTCTGTCTTCATGACGACATCCACCATTCCAGCTGTTTCAGCAACGAAAATGACAAGAGGAAATTCACTTGCCTGATAGTACTTCTTCACAAATGTTTCATAACGATCTGCTTTTTTAAAACTCCCTTCATACTCGATTGGAATTTTAAGCTGTAGATCTTTAATTAGGGTTGTAACGATGGCATCACTATTCAGATGCTGATTGTCTAAATTCCATGTCTGAATCTCGTTTTCAGTTTCGTACGCTATCGTTTTTGGAGACTTCAAGAACCGATGGCGGATGTCAACAAGGATCAAATCATGATTGATTGCATCACTCTTGAGTTCAATACGAATCTCATTCCCTTTTCTAACAAATTCCTCGAATCCTTCTTTTCTAAGTGAAACATGGCGTTTACCCCTTAACAAAGCTCGACTTTGCTTAACTTCTAGAAGTTTGTTGTCTTCAAGCTTGAGTACTCGGTGACAAACAGCATCAGAACATATTTCAGGATAAACATCGCGTTTGATCTGGTCGTAAGTAGCAACCTTAACAGCATGCAAATATTGGAAAAGATTTATATCCCTCTGATCAAGATTCATTCCTTTTACGGTAATGGGCATTTTTGCTCCTTAATCTTGTTATAAACATTGGCAAGATTATCCTGAGTTTGCTTCTTTTCTGTTTTTCCTAGCATCGGACTGAGTAGCTTTCTTTGTCCTGTTTCAAACAGGTTTGCGACTGCAATGCAACGTTCTTCGATAGTCTTTTCATCAACAAAAGGTGACTGGACGATCATTTTCTTGGTACCGAAGTTCCAAATTGCCCGTCCTGGTATTTCAGGTAGGTCACAAGCATCTTTCGTTCCTAAAACAATCAGGCTACCTTGCAGAGAATTGGCTCTAAAGGCCATTCGACCAGATATGTTTTCAGATACGGAGGTGGGGATAACCTGACGATCAAGCTTTTGAGTTGCAATCAGGAGATGAATTGCTGCAGCTCGGGAAAGTTTTGAGATCGAATCTGCAAGGCGTCTGGCTTCAAGAGAGCCCTCATAGTCTGGATCATGACGATTTCGGGTCATATACAGAACTGAGGCTTCGTCCACAGCAACAACAACTCTATCTTTCTTATCTTCTTCAGGGACAATCTGCTTCCTTTTCTCCTTTTCTAGATAGGCAAAGCGATCCTTCATTTCTTTCTCTATCAACTGCAAAAGATAAACCGCTTGATCCATAGTTTTGACCACTTGAACATTTGGGGCCTTCACAAAGTCGATCATTTCGAGACCACCCTTAAGATCGATTAGATACATCTGCATATGGGGACTAGACTCAAGGAGCCCGAGAAGCGCTTGTTTAAAGAAGACGGATTTACCACTACCAGTAGTTCCAGCAATCAGCATATGGGGCAGCTCTGCTACATTTTGAGTTCGAATGCCTTCGACAGACACTCCTAGATAGAAGCTATCTTTAGGGAGGGATTTCTGTGTTGTCAGGTCAAGGTAACTAACTTTACTAGGGAAGATCTGCTTCGTGAAGATAATGGCAATTTGACCATTATGGGAACCGTGTTTGATGGATTCAATGTTGGTCCTGAAGTGACTTTCGATTTGCTCACGCTTCGATTCGAAATCACTAATCCCAATGCCATTAGCATCGAAAACATAACGTCTGCGATCCCTATTAATATGCTTTTCGTAAATTAGCTTTGGAGTATCCCCTAGACCGTTAGTCAGCCTTGCTCGTAGGAAAATCTGTTGAAACTTAGTTCGAATGCTCCGTATCCATATACCAGCTGTCATGAGGGCAGGAGAGATGAACAGGCTAAATAAGCATGAGCAATGGTAGACCAGTGGCACAGCCCAAAGCTTATTGATAAGCCTTGGAGTGAAGATCCGGGGCTCGAGTTGGTTTAAGTAAATAAGATGCTGACCCTTGTATGCTGTCTTATAGCTTATGTAGGCAATCCCCACTGTTATAGGAATCGAGAAAATGGCTTTCTTTGTGAAAAAGGATTTAATCCAGGCAGAAGTCCCAATGGCAGAGACGACAATCAGTTCTTGCAGGATTTCGTTGATCATCTGCCCCGCTGCATCAGGGCGTGGCTGAGACCTAGAAGTTTTGTTACCGTTTTTTAGATACTCTTGTCCCATTTCGATAGCCCCTTTAAACTGCTGTGATAACAGATTGAAACTCCAGTTAAATTAATCATTTTTCTTATATTGCAGATAACCTCTCCGATAGAAGGTCGAATAGTTTTGTATGAGGATGAATATTGTGACAAAAGCTCTTGCTCAATTTGAAATAACTAAAAAAAGGTGTGACGATCTACTGAATTTGGCGGATGAAGAAAAATTGAAGTCGCCTAGCAGCGAATCTTTGATTTCTGATGCGCTTGTACGATATGGAATAGTTATTTCAGTCGCAGCATTTGATTCATATTTTACAGATGTATATGTTGAAAACTTCACGACCATTCTGAAGTGTAAAAATTCCTTCCATAAGGATTTAAAAAATTATCTTTCAGAAACATTCGAGGTTGATTTTTGGATTAATTGTATAAAGTCAGAAAAAGATAAGCGACCCTTTAGAAGAATTCACACTGAGATTAAGAGAAAGCACTCAGTTCATGTGACTCAAAGTTTTAATGCAATTGATGATCTTTTAAAGATTTATGAAATAAAGGAACTTTCTAAAAATGTAGAAAATGCCATAAAAAGTCCTAAAGAAATCAACAAGCAGATTAGAAAACTAATAGATAGAAGAAATAAAATCGTTCATGAGGCAGATGTAACTGAGAAGAAGGGTAAACTTGGGGATTTAGATTACAAACAGATTAGAAAGCAGATTAACTATCTTAAAATGTTTGTAGATAAATGTGATGAACTTCTTACCGTCAAAATTGACAAATTAAAAAGAGAAAAAGGAAAAGCAAGACAGCTCAAAAAAACTGTAAAGAAAAGACCACAGAAGGAGGGGAAGGGTGTACCTGTCGTAGTTACACCCTCTTAAGCCCCGCACTGGCAGCTCCTGCCACTCCTCCAGTTGCAGCTCCCACTCCTACATCCTTCGCTGCTGTGACCACCGATGGAGCTTGCTCACCCTCGGAATCTTTAATCATTGATGAAAAGAGGCTGTATGATAATGCTGCAGTCGGTAACGGACCAGCAACTAGCTGAAGCCAAGAGTAGATTGCGTAGAACTGATAGAGTTTTGTGGTGATGAAGCTAGAAGAGTAAAGTGAAATCCCATCCGAGATCTTACCAAACTCCCCCATAAGCTCTGTTGATAGAGCGATGCTTGTCATCAAGTGATAGAGTAAGGTCCAGATTGGTGTCCAAAGTAGTACTGAGACATAGACAGCAAACCAGGAGATGAGAATTTTCCAACGACCTGCAACTATAAAAAAGACAAGCCAGGGGAAAATTGCAATGAGGAACAGCTTTACCATGCCTTTCAAGTGGGGAGCTCGTTGTAGATATTCCGAGAATTTAGATGCCCGTTCTGCAGTAAGAGCAGCACCCACCTGCTTTTCCTGACCAATGAGGGTTAAGAAACCATCAAAAGACCAGAACCTATTCCAAGTGAGCAGAACACTTGCCAGCGTCCCTTCAACCTTTGCGCCTTCCTGTGTTCCAACGGCATCCTCAGATTTTGAGAGGTAGTGGTTTACTAGTGCGTTTGAAGCAATTAGGTTACGCTGCTGAACATTGCTAAATTCAGAGTGATTAACACTGACTTTACCGCTGTAGAATTTATTAAACTGATGCTCTTTCTCTTGAGCAAAGGCCCAGAGTCCTCTTCTAACCTGTTGTTTCAGCTCAAGGCAGGTGATCCTGTGTCCTCCCTCAATCTCAATAGGAATCAGTTCTAGCTCTCGATCAACTGTGCCATGATCTTTAAAAAACTCATCAATCTGACCCTCCTGCTTAGCTCGACCGAGGAGGGGAAGGATTTTGTCAAAACAACTGTTTGTGTAAACATCGATTTCATCCTTCAGGCCAGGATCAGTTATTGTCTGCGAACCAGCGTAGAGGATTGCTTTATAGAAAGCAGCAGGAGCTTCCAATTGAGAGTTTGTTTTAGCAAACAGACTGTCGACTACAGTAGAACCAAATTTGCCAATTTCTTCAGCTGAGCGTGTCAAAAGATCAAAGATGAAACTAACTTTGTAGGATTCCTGTACTGCAGGCATACGTGAAACAACGTAACGATTGTTATGCCAAGATCTTCGAACGTAATCTTTCACTCCTTCAGGGGTTTCCACCTTTAAAAGTGACATGCCTATCAAAAAACAGGCAAGAAGTTTGAAAAAGAAACTAGCTCCTACTGTCCGACCTCCACTGAACAAACCAGGCATATACTTAGAGAAGTAGCGCCATGTCCCCATTAATAAGCAGTAGCTAAGGATAAGGGCAAGCAGCCCTATGAAGACCTCTTGTGAGGTGATGATCTTGATAGACGCTTCATGAAGGTAGATCCCTATATAGGTATAGAAAGCCTCGTATGCGGTCGAAGCAAACATAAGTCCTCCGTTGTTAACTGCTAACTATTGGCAACCAATTCCATCACTACAATCGAAGAAGAGATTGTCGATATGCTTGGTTTGGTGAGATCCTTGGTCATTTTTGATTTCATTCCGCGAAGCTGATTCGACATACTTCAAACCTTCTTCATTGATTTTAGATAGAACTTGGTTAAGAGGCTCACTGTGTAGTTCTTCAAAGGCCAAGGTCAGTTCAACTTGATCTTTGAATGCCCTCCTTTTCCTATCTGCCTCATCTTTGCGGTTGTTGGGTAGATAGGGGTTGGTACTTAATTTTGAAGAAATGAAATCCAAGGTTTTACCCATGTCCTCGGTGTAAGTACCCATTGCTAGAGCATCTGAAAGTTTGCGACAGGCTAGCTCACGTTTTCTATAGGGTAGGAAGGCTAATGAAAGCATGGTTTGATGGTCTAAGGTGAACTTATTGGAGCCACTGACATCCTTGAGATCTTTGTTAGAAATGACCCTGTAAACATTAGTTTTGTAGCCTCCAGCGCCAATCAGTTTCGGAAGAAGATCTTTGCAGAGTTTGTTAAAGGTGCTGTCCTTTACTTCCATGAGATAGGTCCTCGGGGTTAATTGCACCCTTCGAGGACCAAAATCGACGCTTACTTCTCCACGCTTGATAATTGTGTCACCAACAAAAGATTTCGTAAGATCAACAACACGCCTGCTTTGCTCATCCTTCATCCCAGCCCATTCAGCAGTTGAGTCGATCAACTTGTTGACAGCACTTTTACCTTTCCCAGCCCAATTTGAAATATTGTAGTCTTCATAGTTTTGACAGGACTCCATCGCAGTTTCGAAGTTACCGTCGCTCTTCTTTATTGATTTCTGAATACATGAGGAACGTTCCTCATAGTAATCAGAGACGCGTTGATCAACGAATTTGTTGATCGCATTACACTGATTAAGACGCAGCTGAGCCAGGAAATTGGCTTTTAGTTGAGCGTGCTTCAGGATAGCACACCAAGTTGGACTGAAATAGCAAGTCATCAGCATAGGGGATGCAGCTAAAATATCACGTCCTATGCTCTCTAAATACTTCGAATCGAGAATGTTTTTTAGAGCAGCTTGGAGGGTGTTCTTAATACTAATGCGTCCACAGTCAGAACCAATTCCAATATCAATATTGAGGTCTATCGTTCGATACTTATCGAAGACAGGATCCCCCAAAGCCCCATTGGAGCCAAAGAGGTAGTCGTTGGGGGACATGGTATTGGTAGAAAAGTGGTCAACATTACCCGCATTTGCATGCGGCCCTATAAGAAGCAATCCTGAGAGAAAAAATGCGAGGAAGGGGAAACCATGGTCAGGCTTCCAAAAGGCCTTTAAAATCGAAATTTGAAAGCCTGATTTTTGGGCAATATGCTTTATGAAAGGCATTGATCACCTCATTTAAAAATTTGAAGGATTTTTTAGCTAGTTGCTCGGAAAGGTCTTAACCAGATATTCAAGAGCATCCCATTTGTTGGGGAATTTCTCGAGAGCCTTAAGGGCTTCCATGGCATCAAGTGCATTGGTGGGGCTCATCCATCGGTCATAAGCAGTTTGACGGAAACGGAAAGCTCCTTGTCGAGATTTGCTTTTGTTCATGTAGAAGACATCTGCATACTGACCTCTTTTGGTTCTGAGTGACCGAATAATTTCTCGGCTTGCTTCATCTAGTAAAGATGACTTCTCAGCAATATAGTCAACATTGTCAGAACTCATCTGTAGGAAGATGAAATTGTCTGCGACACCCCAGAAAGCCTTACCTACCTCAAGGTCAAAGTAGTTTTGAGGTCTAGGGGTTAAGGTTATTAGCCAGCAACCTCGCTTACGCATGGTCTCTGCAAAATCGATTGCAAAATCACGGAAAGCTGGGTTATTGCGACCCAACATGGCAAACTCCTCCATAACGAGAAACCCAGTTCGTCCTTGGTTTTGAGGCAAGGACAGAATGCACCGTATTTCCTCGATGACACTCATAGTCATGAGTGTCTGTAGGGTTGGATCACTATCTAAAGAGTCTAGATCGTAGACGTAGAAAAGCTTTTGTTGTTTCTCCTCTCTTACGTTCCCTTCAGTGAAAAACCTTGCATAGATTCCATCAGCATAGAAAGGTTTGAGTTTAGTCACTAGGGTTGAAACGACTTCCTTTTCATTACCTTTTCCGTCTTGAACTAGACTGCCTAACTCAACGACAAAATCGTTCATGTTGATAGCAACAGACTCAGAGCTACCCGTTTTGACGAAATAGCCATCAACATACTCAAGGCCATCTCGTTCACACTTTTTGAGATAAGCTAGTTTTAAAGCTTTGCTTATTGCCGTCTGATGCTCACTTTCGATGATGAAACTTGGAGATGTGAGTTTGACTGCCATGATGATCATCTTAGTAAGAAAGGCTATCTTTTCTTCGTTATAGACTCCTCTAAAGGGTGAAAATGGGATCTCCTTACCC
>JAGNWK010000109.1 GCA_017985985.1 Oligoflexales bacterium | reverse complement strand
AAGAATCGCCTTGAAAGACGGCATAGCTGTGCCTTTGATCCCCGTCTCCAATGTGTTGAAAAATTTGAAGGGAGAACTCAAAAGCATCAGGTCTTCATCGTGGAAATTAGTGGGAGCTGGCATGAGAGTTTTCGACAAAGGTGTATCTGCTCGCCCATCCCCACCATGACAAGTTGCACAGTTGTTTTTATAAACATTCTCTCCTAGCATTTTGTCAGGGCGTCGAATTGGAGCCGTCTTAATTTTGAAAGCGAGGATAATGTTCTGCTTGATCTTCGAAGTAAGCTCGAGAATGACACTATGATCTCGCTTAGCTTCAAGACTGTTTTGAAGTTCACTCAGCTCTTGTTCTAAACGTGTACTTTCTTCCAACGAAAGTTGATGTTTCCATTTTGAAAAAATAGAGCTGCTTGTTTTGGAAAAATCCATGAGCTCATTGAACTCATCCTGATTGATGATCTGCCCTTCGCGAATAGAGGCCTGATAGTCACCTCGGATATATTCGACAAGACCAAGCAACCGTCTAGAGTCTCCCTCTATTTCCTCTGTCTGCTCGTCAGGAGCAGCTTGGCTTAGGCTTGGACTTAGGTTTGGTAAAAGAAAAAGGAAAAAGGCAGCTAAAATTCTGCCTGTCAGTCGTTTCATGAAGAGCTCCGATAAATCCCAGTAAACTGATATTGAGAATCCATCTCAATATCAGTTTTTAAGCAAGAATTGTCAATTGCGTTTATTTTTAGCACCAACTTTTAAAAGATGCCATCAGGCAAGGATTTATGGATAGGGCCGCAAGAAGAGAGGGAAAGCCCTCTTTAGAATCTCCCTCCACCATTTGAAAATTTGAGAAACGACCTAGCTTTGTAGGAGTTTAAGAGCTAGTTCGGGACCATTGTTGGCTTGAGCAAGAACAGAGATCCCAGCCTGCATCAATATGTTACTTTTGGTCAGCTCAGCTGCTTCAGAGGCGATATCTACATCGTGAATACGAGATCGTGCTGCCGAGAGATTCTCGACTGAGATCCCAATATTTCGAATCGTCGAGGACAATCTATTCTCGAGAGCACCGAGTTCCCCCCGTATAGATGTCACTTCTTGAATAGAGTTATCAAGGAGACCCAAGCTTCTTTGTGCTGAAAATTTATCTGCGATATTAAGCTCTTCAAGTCCCAATCGGTCTGCATTGACATCAAGCTTGAAGGCATCAAAGCTGATCCGGTCAACCCCAAGAAGATTCTGCCCCCCCGTATTGACTTGGAAGTCGAGAGACCCCCCCGTCCCATCAAGAAGCATGGTACCGTTCCACTCTGTAGAGTTAGCAATACGATCAAGCTCTTCCTTAAGGGATTGGTATTCCTCGTTAAGATAACGACGCTCCTCCCCTCCAATCGTATCACTCGCCGCTTGTACCCCCAGCTCCCTTAATCGAACTAAGATATTTTGAATCTCTTGAAGACCACCCTCTGCCACTTGAATCAACGAAACACCATCCGAAGCATTTCGTTGTGCCTGCATGAGACCCATGGTCTTGGCACGAAGCTTCTCCGAGATAGCTAGCCCAGCAGCATCATCCCCCGCACGATTTATACGATATCCGCTTGCCAGCCTCTCTAGAGATTTATCGAGAAGCTGTCTCGTATTTCTCAAGTGACGTTGTGCTGTCAACGAGGATACGTTGGTAGCTATCCTTAGACCCATATTAGTCCCCCACACTTTGCTGACAGAATAGGTGTAGCAAAATAATGTTCATATTCATACTAACATGGGCAGGGGGGCTAAACCCAAATTCTGGCTAAATATCTCGATTTTTCAGGCTTCTCTAACCGTTGGCAAAAGATGGAATGAAGATCTTTTTAGGTATGACCTCAAGAACTTATTCGTTCGTTATTTTCTAAAGGAACAAGGAGCTATTTACCTAGTGGAGAGTCCCGAAGCACCGCCCCTATCCTCACATATTCTTCGAGCGCCTGAGGATTTTTAATAGATTGGAGATTCTTTACCTGCTCCCCCCTCAAACTGTGCCTGATAGCTAGCTCCAGTTTCTTACCGTTCCTTGTGTAGGGGATATCCTGGACGGGGTAGACCCATTTGGGAACGTGCCTCGGACTAAGCTGTTTCCTAATCACTTGCTTAAGCTTCTGCTCCGTCCCCTGTAGAAAAGGGCCTGATGTCTTCACAAAAAGAATGATCACACCATCACCATCTGCCATCTTGTACTCAACGGCAGCACTGTCTTCAAATTCTGGGAAGTAAGATTCCAAGCAGCGATAGATCTCTGCTGTACCGATCCTCACCCCCCCAGCTTTTAAGGTCGCATCACTACGCCCCTGAACGAGAATCCCACCATTCTCACTCCTTTGAATCAAATCCCCATGCCTCCACACCTCCCGACCCTGCTCTATGTAATACTCAAAGTAGACCTTGCGATAAAGACGTCCCTCCGCATCGTTCAAGAAGAAAATTGGCATAGAAACAAACGGTTTTGTACAGACCAACTCCCCAGACTCAGACTCTTTATCCGCCAGAAAGGAGTCGAGCCTACGACCGTCTTCATCCCAGATCTCAACAGCCATACCGAGTCCCAAGGCTTGAATCTCACCCGCATGGACAGGCAGGAGCGGATTACCGAGAATAAAACAGGAAACGATGTCAGTCCCCCCGGAGATGGAGGCCAAATGTATGTCCCCTTTCACATGTTCATAAACCCAACGGGCCTGCTCTGGCATCAAAGGAGATCCTGTCGATAAAATAGCCCGAAGCTGATCGAAACGATAGGAGGCTTTAGGGGAAAGTTTCTGAGAGAGGCAACTGCCTAAAAACTTTGGACTGGTACCCAGAAAGGCAAGCCCTTCCTGATCTGCAATCTGCCACAGACTATCCGAACTCGGGTAAGCTGGACTCCCTTCGTAGGTAAGCAAGCTCGCTCCGACCGCAAGAGCTGTAACCATCCAATTCCACATCATCCACCCACAGGTGGTGTAAAAGAACAACTTATCCCCATTCTTCACATCACAGTGAAGCATCAGCTCTTTTTTCTGCTGAAGAAGACTTCCCCCCACTCTGTGCACCAGACATTTGGGCAAGCCTGTAGTCCCTGACGTAAAAAGAATATAAAGGGGATCATCAAAAGCCATCGGTTCAAAGAAAAGGGGCAGAGCTTTTTCCATCAGTCCCGTTCCGGGTACCAACTCCTCATAGGAAAGGCAGTCAAAACGAGAGGGGAAGAAGCTCCCATAGCCCAGATCAACAGCAATGGACGTATGGATAGAGGGTAGCCTCTGCAGAGAGTTCTCTATCACAGAGTGGCAGTTATGAATCTTCCCATCATAACTGTAGGCTCTGGTGAAAAAAAGAACCTTGGGCTCCACCTGTCCTAGGCGCTCACAGATCCCCTCCACACCAAAATCTGGTGAACAAGACGACCAGACAGCCCCAAGAGAGGCACTTGCTAAAAAAGCGAGGATAGCGTGGTAAGTATTCGCCAGAACACCAGCCACCCGATCACCCTTCCTCACTCCAAGCCTCTTGAGTTCGGCAGAGAGACAGGACAGCTCCTCGTAGAATCTTCTTACACTGACTCGGAGGGGAGACTTGTTTTCAAGATAAGAAGTGATGATGATTCGATCTGGATTCTCAAACGAGGGCAGGAGATTCTCACAGTAGTTGAGACGAGCCCCTGGGAACCAATGCACCCCCCAAAGCTCACTACTCAATGGAAAAGGGGTCTTCTCCGTCCTCTCAAACTGCGACAGACAAGTCTGCGAGGGCGGACTTATCCACTTCAGAGAGCAGTACTGTTGCAAGAGTCCCCAGAAACCCTCTTGATCCTCTATGGACCAACCATGAAGCTCGTCCCAACTGCCAAAGCTACGTCCAGACTTCTCCTGCGCAAAGTTCCAGAACGCCAAGATCTGGCTATTTTTCTTCCGTTCAGGGCTTGCTTCCCATAGAAAACTGCTTAGATCTTGCTTTGACATAGTGGAGACTTACTCCAAAAGTTCTTTGAGTTTCTTAGTAAGCAAAGGTACCACTTGAAAAAGATCAGCGACGATACCATAGGTAGTGATTGAAAAGATGGGGGCTTGGGGATCCGTATTGACAGAAACGATAACCTTAGAGGTCCTCATTCCAGCCATGTGTTGGATAGACCCACTCAAACCACAAGCAATATAGAGATTGGGTGTAACGGTTTTTCCTGTCTGTCCAACCTGCATCTCATGGCTTGCATATCCAGCATCCACAGCAGCACGAGAAGCTCCTACACTAGCTCCCAGCACATCCGCACAATCCGATAGGATAGAAAAATTAGCGGCACTCGCCAACGAGCGCCCCCCTGAGATAACCCGAGCGGCTTCCGTCAAATCCGGTCTCTCACTTTTACCCTTCCGAATTTCAAGCGTTTTTATACGACTATCTGCAGGAGGCGTTACCTGCAGAGGAAGAACTTTTGCGCTTCCGTTCAAGCTCTTTTCATCCTCCACGGGGAATAGATTAGGCCTCAGACTAGCCATCTTCAAGACAGACTTTCCCCCACTTGGAAAACGAACCTCTGCCAAGACCTTCCCTGCAAACATAGGCTTCAATCCACCATCAAAGGAAGCCCCTCGCACCTCGACAAGATCGGTAAGAAGGGGAGCGGACAACCTAGCGGAAAGCCGCGGCAGGATGTCTCGACCCATCGGGGACGCGATGGCTAGCAGGGTTTCTGGCTGAAATTCTTTCACAGCCTGCTCCAACGCTTTTGCATAATGAGCAGGGTTGTAATGCGCCCAATCCGCACCTTCCACGGTGTAGATCTGACCACACCATTTCTCCAACTTCTTCGTTAGAGGGCCGAGTTCCTTTCCAACGAGAACACAGGCTACCTCAGAACTTTTCCCCTGAGACAATTTAAGAGCCAAACTCAGAGCCTCGAAACAGTTTGACTTGAGTTTGCCTTCTCTCTGCTCACAAAAAACTAGCGTTTTCATATATCGATCCTTCAGATGACTTTAGCTTCTTCTCTCAACAGCTTTACAACTTTATCCACCATGACTTCGACAGGCTCCCCTTGGAACATGCGTCCCTTTGGCTTCTCTGGTGGATACTGGTAACTCTCGACAAAAGTTCGGGCTAAAGACTTCAGTTTTTCGAGATCGACTCCACAGTCTTGGGGAGACCTGACGTCCATAGGCTTTTTCTTTGCCTTCATAATACCAGGTAGAGCAGCGTAGCGAGGTGTGTTGAGCGATTTGTGTGCTCCGAAAACGGCAGGAAGAGTAAGTTCAAAAACCTCGACCATTCCCCCCTCGACTTCACGTTCAACACGAGCTGTTTTATGAGGGCTTTCCAAGGCCAACTTGGTCACAACATTCACATGCGGCCAGCCAAGCAGCTCTGCCGTCATCATGCCCACATGCATGTTGTCATCATCTAGGCCTTGCTTACCGCACAACACGAGATCTGCACCTTCCTTCTGAATCACTGAACTGAGAACATGCGCAATACCCAAGGAGTCAAGATCCTCAAAACCCTTATTCTCAATGATGAGCCCCCGGTCTGCTCCCATCGCTAGTCCCTTAATCAATCGCTCCTTCACATCTGCTGGACCAAAGCTCAGGAGGACAACCTCGCAGACACTCTCTCCCACTCTTTGTTTAATCTGAAGGGCCTCTTCTATGGCAAACTCATCATAAGCACTGAGAGTAAATTTTGTGTCTTTGTAATCTATCTTCTGCTTATCCGAGCTGAGAACAATTTTTGTCTCCGTATCTGGAGTCTGTTTGGTAAGAACAATTATTTTCATATGTACAAATTTCCAAAAAGAAAAAAGTTTTGATTACTGTAACAACAGTCCCCTGGTCTAGCAAGGGAGGGTTAACGTGCAGTAATGGAGGGCTAGTAGGGAAAACTCTGGCGAGAAGGGGCTGCTGGTTCCCTAAAAATGCTAGCTGACTTTTGGTGGAAAAATGGCGGTTATTGTGCTAGCTAGGATGCTCTTAATTTCTTATCCGTTCATCGAGGGTCCGTACGTATGTTCGCTTTGATGGTTAGTGTAGCCATGTTGCTGATCTCCCCCTTACTTTTTGCGCTTGCCCAGCGCTACCAAAAAGTATGGCGAGTTTTTGATAAATTTCTATCCCTATCGGTCAGTATTCTTGTGGTTTTTCACTTGCTTCCTGACAGCTTCGCTCTTTCAGGGGGTCCTGCTATCGCTTTTGCTTTTGCCGGGCTTTTTCTGCCAAGCCTGCTAGAACGCTTCTGGAAAACGAGGGCTCACAGCATCCATCGTCTAGCCTTGATTATCGGCGTCTTAGGTTTGAGTGTCCATGGTGCTATGGATGGCGCTGCCCTAGCCCTGTCGACCTGGTCACCCAGCGGGGCTTGGCTCACTTTCTCCGTAATCCTCCACAACTTGCCATTGGGAGTTTTGATCTACGCGGGGTTTGTTCCAGAGTTCGGTTATAAGTTACCAACCTTCTTCCTCCTTTTCTTCAGTCTGGCCATGATCCTTGGCTACAACCTAGCCCAGCCCTGGTTCGCCTTTCAACAACAAGACGGAGCCTTCTCCATCGGCCTCTTCCAAGCCTTCATCGCTGGATCTCTCCTGCATATCATTTTTGACAAACATGAGCATGATCATAACCATGAGCATGCTCATTGAAAGCAGGCTCACATCTGGTGAAGGACACCTACGGTGCAGACGAAGTCCGGTTCTAGAGCAGATAGGGTATCGATAAGATCCTCGTTGAACTCAAAAAATGCCAACCACGAATCTTCCGATAAATGGTATTGAAAAGCAGCATGCAAAATAGTAGATGGTTTTGCAGAATTTTTATGATCTGCATAACGCACTCGGACACTCGAATAGCGAAAACCAAAAGAATGGGAGTAGGCCCCTGCTCCTGGCTGATGAGCAAGTCCAAAAAATAAATCGTAGACATTTTGATTCACCAACACATTCTCGTCCGCATAAAAATCGGTAGTTGCCAAATCTTGATGACTGAGATTAAGCGTCCCAAACAGACTCATTTTCTTTGCAAGAGCGTAGCTAGCTGCTAGTGAAGCTGAAAAACCTTTGCGATTAAAAGATTGATCTGATTCTGGCAGTCTTAACATCCCCTTCAAAGATAGGTTGAGAGGATCCCCTGTAGACTGGTCCCAAATC
>JAGNWK010000035.1 GCA_017985985.1 Oligoflexales bacterium | reverse complement strand
AGGCCGTCTTCTCTCTCAGTGTTGGGGAAGCCGTCCTTTTAACGTATGGAAGCTACTCTAAGAGAGAAGAGAGTCTTCTAGTCTCGGGGGCTGGCATAGCTTTCTTTGACACCCTATCCGCCTTGCTTGCAGGATTTATTATCTTCCCAGCTCTCTTTGCTTTTAACCTCGATCCCAACCAGCAAGGCATGGGTCTCACGTTCAACATCATGCCCTCTTTGTTTGTACAGATGAGTTGGGGCAGAATTTTAGGACCAGCCTTCTTTATACTCCTTGTGTTTGCAGCTCTCACCACGACAGTGGCTTTATTTGAAATTCCCGTCGTCTACCTGACAGAAGCTAGGGGCTACGACAGGCCCCGCGCCGTCAACAGAGTAGGTTTAGCTTCCTTCCTCATCAGTATCCCCATAGCCTTATCAAAGGGGGCCCACCCCTGGCTTAGTGAACTATCAGTCCCCTATTTTGAAGCTCATAAAGGACTATATGAGATCTTTGATTTTTTTTGCGGAAGCTTAGGCATGCTTTTTGGTGGGTTTTTCATCTGCCTGTTTGTGGGTTGGGTCTGGGGGAAACAAGCAGCCCTCGAGGAGGTGCGAGCTGGCAGCCCTCTTCTCACTCGGCATCCTAAACTTGCACAGATCTGGTTCTTGCATATTAAATATATCATTCCACCAGTCATCCTGCTTCTTTTGGTTTTTTTATGAATAAAAAAGAAAAAAATAATAAATACCTATATCTGCAGTTCGATACTTTTCAGCAGGCTAAACAGGCCATCCCTGAACTTATTGCCAACTGCGAGAACTGCGATCAACTCAACGTAGTGATCCGAGAAGAAGGGAACATGGATGATCCCGAGCTCCTAGGAAGCCACCCTAAGGTAAAAGTCTATGCCGGGGCTGCTTGGACCCTCATCCATGAGAGACGTCAAACCGATGGCTGGTATTCCTCCTCTCCCCAGGGAGGAGATTCCTAAATTGGGGGAACCCCCTCTTTAGAAAAGAAAAAGAATGCTTATGGCAAAACTTCTATAGAAAAAGGAAGAAGATATCGCGGAGAAGCCCCCGTCCTCTTCTCTAGAACACCAATACGCACCCCACTCAGCACCCCGACATGGGAAGATGTGGGGGTACCCTGCAAAGTTCCCGTATTGGCATCAAACGTGGCCCACACAGGTTGATTTTCAATCAAGAATTCGAGCTGATCCCGTTCCGCATCTATAGCGGTTGGAGTAAACGTATATAGCGATCCTGCTCTCACGTAGCTTGCTGGATTTCCTGTGATCACGGGAGGAAAGTTTTCATTTCCCGCGTCGATCACTTCAATACTGAAAGGATCAAGGTACACTTCAGCAGAATTTCTATCTGAAACGCTGATGGATATCCCCTCATATTTGCCAATATCTTTTAAAGCAGGGGTCCCCGACAACTGTCCTGTTGTTGCATCAAAACTAGCCCAAGAAGGTTGCTTCGATATCGTGAACGTGAGAGGGTCATTCTCGGGGTCTTGAACCTGAGGAATAAATAGATACTCTGTTTGGGGTTTCATTTTTTGGGTAGGATCACCTGAAATGGTCGGAGGTCTATTCCCTTTTACTTCTATGGAAAAGGGTTTTAAACAGACTTTGTCTGAGACAGCATCACTCACACAGAGAATAATATTTGGGTAAGACCCGATTTGAGCTAGCTCAGGCTTTCCGCTTAGTAGACCCAGCTCTTCATCAATATTAAGCCATTTTGGCTTGTTTTGAATGGAAAACCGCAGCTGATGGTAGGAGTAGGAGTCAAAAGTCTCCGGGGTAAAAATATAATCTTCCCCAGGACGGGCCACTGCAGGAGGCTCTCCAAACAGAGTTAAGAGATGAGCTTTGAGCCCGCTGTCTCCCGATGATGTTCCGACTGTCGTAGGGTTTGTTGACTCATCGGGAGCACTTGTCGTCGAATCATCCTTAATAAGCGAAAAGGCTAGGATTACATTTGTATCACTGCTCAAGATACAGCCATATGATCCATTCTCAATATTCTTCAAAACGATATCTCGAATACTCGCAAAGAGTTTATTCGCCTTGATCACAGCCACTTCAAATTCTGCAAAGACATGCCTATTTTCTGACACTTCCTGTAAAACACTGCTTTCAAAACATAGCTCTAACTTAGCCTCAACCTTGTCGACAAAAGCCCCGCTATCATCTTGGGCACTAAGGCGGAAAGCTCTCTTCTGACGTATAATCTTAAGGCTAAGAGTCTTAGAATAGACGTCATTAGGAACAAAGATCAAAACTTTATCCCCTCGAATAGTGCTCCCGCTAGCCGAGGCATCTGCTTGTTTCGCTGGCGATCCACACGAAATAAAGCAGCAAATTGTTAACATCAGTAAAAGTATCCTCATAGAGGCCCCCGCCTCCTAGCTTCGGTTTTTTTCCCCCAGAAGTTAATAGTCAGTTCAGCCCACTAAATAAAGCAATGTTTTGTTGACAATAACCCTTTGCTGCACACTAGAATATGACTCTAAATGTCAGAATATCCTCAATCATCCATCTAAAGGAGTGCCTATGAATAGGGCAGAACTGGCAGAACTTATTGCTCAAGACCTCAAGACCTCCAAGGCGGAAGCTGATCGTTTCATCAAAACTTTTACCGGGATCATTGCAAAAAATGTCCGACGAGACGAAGGAGTTCGGATTACAGGCTTCGGAACTTTTTTCGCAAAAAAGAGAAAGGCTAAAAAAGGACGAAATCCACGTACAGGTGAGGAACTTAAAATCCCAGCAAAATGGGTGCCGCTCTTTAAAGCTGGATCTTCTCTTAAAGAAGCTGCTAAGAAATAAAAAAAGGTCGTTTGATAAACAAACGACCTGCTCTTTCCATGCGGAAAATTAAGATCCAACCATCTCTTTCAAAGCTTTCAGAGCCCTTACTTTTACGATATTACGAGCTGGTTTAGCTTTAAAAACAGTCTCTTCCTTCGTAAAAGGATTGATCCCTTTACGAGCTTTGGTAGCAGCTTTACGGATTTTTACAATTTTAATCAAGCCTGGGAGGGTGAATGTACCAGGACCTTTTTGGCTAATATCGAGATCGATAAGCTGAGAAAGTCTGCCTAATACGCGTTCTACGTCTTTTTTCGCTACGCCGGTTGCTTCAGCAAGAATTTTCAAAACTTCGCTCTTAGATCGCGATTTTTGGGTGTGTTGAGCAACTTTTTCAATGGCTAGTCCATCAAAATGGCCTCTATCCACTGATGGAGCCGATGAACTGCGAGCTACTTTCACAGATGCTTTAGCTTTTGCCCCGACCTTTGCAACTTTACTCTTTGCCTTAGCACTCACTTTTTTTGAACTTGCGGCTTTTTTCTTTGCCATTCTTGATCCTTTTGTATTTATATTTAAACATTAAGTATCGAAAGACCCTATTTTTACAGTAATGAGTGATTGATCAAAAATCAACTCATTAGAAACATTTTCATTTAATTTTATTTGATAAAAATTTCGATAAAAAACGAAAATGGGCCTTTTTATCTCCTTTTTTTATATTTTTTAGAGGATTTTTGCATTTCAAAAATTGTACATCGCGTAATAAAAACAGCTCAGTGCAAAGAACCTTCAAACCCAAGATCTAAGCTTTTAGCAGGATTTTCGATCAAAAAACCAAGGAGCCTCGTCTTCAAGTGCTCATCAAACAGGTGGGGTTGCATGTGCTTTTGTACATCAAGAATAATTCCACGTGCAGGCTCCTCCAATGAGCTGATGTAGTCTTGAACGAGCCGACTGTAGGAATCCGCTGACTGCGAACGAATCATATCCAGCTTTTTTAAAGCGTTTTGTCGAGAGGTAGGGGCTGCATTCTCCTTCTTAGAGGGTGACGAAGTCGAACTACTAAACGGCTTTCTCGTTGCTTCTGTTTTAATCACAGCAGTCGGTTTCAAGTGTATCTGAGCAAAGTCCTCAGAGAACTTTGAAAAGGTGGAACTGTGCCGGGAAGCAGAAGAGACGAGGGTTGCGTAGGGATTCTGCTCTAAAATGGATACAATCTGGTGTCTGTCCCCCTTGA
The DNA here is from genome assembly GCA_017985985.1 of Oligoflexales bacterium. Classification (GTDB taxonomy): domain Bacteria; phylum Bdellovibrionota_B; class Oligoflexia; order Oligoflexales; family Bog-1112; genus JAGNWK01. Next base: position 23,713 of record JAGNWK010000035.1, on the reverse strand, counting down.
GAGCTGCTTTAAAGTGAACAAAGCCATCTAGAAAAGACCCTTTTACGATATCCTTACTCAGAAATGGTTTAAACAAATGGGAGTGGTGGAGGTCATAGGGAATAGGCCACAAACTTCCTGGTCTCGAACGCAAAAACCATTCTATATAGAGCAGAAAAACTGGGATCAAAAGATTCTTTTCGATCACAAGACTGTCCCCACTCAGCTCCTTTAAAGCCTGGGGGCTTGTATCAATTTTAGTCCTCAACGTCTGGACAAACTCATGGACAAACTGCGAACTAAGGCCGAGCGTTACGGGATTTAACCATCTAAAGTCACCAGACTTATCGAGAAGAGTTTTCCTTAGAAAAACCGATGCGGCAGCATCTCGGTGCTCCTCTTGATCCGCCTCATCTTCTCTGCCGGAGGCTTCTTTCCAAATCCAAAGAGGAGACTCTAAGCCCCGAGGAAAAGCGAGATAGGAGTGAGGATCCCTATTTGAAGTCCAGAGTCCATGCTGCATCAGTTTAGATGAAAGTTTTTGTAGAATCTTCATCTTTGCAACAAAAGAGCCATGAGGAAGAAGTGGGCTTTTCGTTGTGGAATATGGGAAACTCCCTCGTCTAGGTTCGGATCCTTGCCCCCAGAAACTCAGTCCTTCGAAAAGAACCTCCATGTCTTTCCCATACACCCCCTTCAGATCCAAGACGGTATCTTCATCCCATTGTCGAGCCTTTTCCAAACGGAGGAAGAGAACCTGTTCTATGCCCTTTAGATCTAGCCAAACTGATTTCGAAAGACAGAGTGGGCGAGCAGTCATAAACCGATCGGGACTCTCATCAAGCTCTCTCTGCTTCTTATGAAGCGCTCGCAAGAGCTGCTCATAGGAGCTTCTATATCCAAACAGGAACTCCTCGCAAAACTCGTTTGGTCTGAGACTCAGCTGGAAACTATCCTGTTCAAGCAGCCACTCCTCACTTTGAAACAAGGGAGAAAAAATAAGGGACATAGAGTCTTTGGAACGCCCGCTAGAGAGCCTGAGGTCTTTAAGCATAGAGAATAATTGAAGAGATTCTCTTTTCTGAAAGCTCCGAGAAAGCCCTATGCTGCTGAGCAGCTCCCGAAAATCAAGTTTGAACTGATCAAGACGACCCCCCTGATGGGACAAGCATTGCTGCTGTATGTCTGAAAAGACAAAGGGAAGAACTGCCCACTGAAAAGCACTCAGAAAGGGCAAGGCTACCCTTTGTTGCCAGTTCAAGAGCTCGGGATCAAAGGCAGATCGACCTTTAAAAAAAGCTCTGCCTTTTTTCTCAGACACGACAGCCTCTTCATAGCTCTGAACCCACCAGGCCGGTACAAAGAGCTTAGTCCTTGAAGGACTTTTTCGGATTCCGAAAAAAAGAGACATGTGCTTCCTAAAACCTAAGGTCAAGCTGTTATGAAAAACTACGATTTAAAACATATGATAAGCAAAACCCAGAGCAAGCCAATCGTCCCTCTTTGTCAGCCTGACCCCTAGCGGGGTCCCCTGCGCTTGCTGAGGAGCGGTGTACTGCAGCCAACGTCTATGCCAACTCGCTCGCCATGCCCAGTGAGCGCTGTAAAAAAAGTCGACACTCACACTGTGATCTATATAGGCTTGCAGACTCATCTCGATCTTTTTATCGAGCTCTTCAGATCCAAATCTTATCCCTGAAAAATTAGAAAAACGCTCTAAGTAAGTTTCTCCGGCTGTGACGAACCGAAATTGAGGGGAAAAATTCCATGCAAGCCCCAGAAGGAGGCCCGGTAAATGCTGGGACGAAAATGAGTCCAAACTAGATCCAGCCTCCTCCCTCACTTGTTCATAACCAAAGCCCAGGGATGAACCTATCAAGTAACCAAAACGTGTATAAAGTGGAATATAAAAAGCATATTCAAGCTTTGCGATGTATCCACTCGACTGGATACGAATCGACTTCTCTTGATTCTCCGCTGTGACTGACCACACCCCCCGCGATGAGGCTAGGACAGCTGCAAAATTGTGCTTCTTCCGAAAAAATCCGCCAAATTCCCTAGCTCTATCGGACAAGACCAGCGCTGAAGGCTCTGGCTCAGCCGCCAGCTCAAAGGAAAGAAGAGTGGGAGGCAAGGAGAGGTAGCATAAAAAATATACAAGACAAAGGGTAAGCCAAACAGGACCTCTATTCATGGTCGGCGATCTCTCTAAAAATGATCCGATATAGGCTTAAAAATAAGCTCATGCTACAGTGCCTCCCTCGCTTTCAGGGGCCCGTCCCGTCTTTTAATCCCCTCGTATCACTCGAACTCCGAGTCTATACCGAAGCAAAGTAGACTTGGGATCTAGCGCCACGGAAAGCAGGGCGCGGATCAAATCTGTAATGAGAAATGAAACTATGCAAGAAGAAATAAGCTCAATCTGGAATGCTATTTTTGAAAACCCACAAAATACAGCAGGACTACTAGGTCTCCTCCTACTCCTGACAAGCCTTGGGTTTCTCTCTGTTCTACTGCTCCAACGCCTAAAAAGGCGAGCTCAGCTAGAAAACAGTCGAAAGAGAGTACTGGCAAAGCAGACAGCCCCAGCGAGATCTCCTCTGCCCTCTAGAGAACAGCCTCCCCAAGCTACTGGAGAGACTCTTTTCGAGGCTATCCCAACCAAAGGCCCCCAGAAAGACCTTGAGCCCCAGCAGGTAGAGCTCACACAAGCACCTCTTTCTGAGACTGTCTCCACCGAAGTCCCCCAGGAAGAGCTTGAGCCCCGGCAGGCAGAGCCTACACGAGAACCAAGCGAGGAGAGCTCCCTCGTCGAAGAGATCAGAGCTTTCGACCAAAAAAGCTGGATTTATCGCTTAAAAGAAAACCTCAGTAAAACAAGAACAGCTTTGAGGGACGGCCTGCATGACCTGTTCATAAAAAAGCCAAAGCTCAACCCAGAGTTGCTCGAGAACATTCACGAAATCCTATACCGATGCGACATGGGTGGAAGTACCGTGAATAAATTCATGGATCTCCTGGAAAACAAACTTAAGGCATCGGACGAGATTAACTGGGAGACGGTAAGAGGCCTCCTCGTTGAGGAGTCGAGAAAGATACTAGAGAAGACCCAAAGCCAAGAGGCTTCGCAGGAAGGAGACGGTACGACAAAAGTTATCCTCATTGTCGGAGTCAATGGTGTCGGAAAAACTACGACTATAGGCAAGCTTGCAGCCCACTACCGGGCCCAAGGGAAATCTGTCCTGCTCTGCGCTGCTGACACCTATCGAGCAGCAGCTATCGATCAACTGAAAATCTGGGGAGACCGCTTAGGGGTCAAAGTTATCAGTCACGAAGCTGGCAGTGACCCCGCTGCTGTCGCTTTCGACGCTGTTGCCTCTGCAAAAGCTAAGCACGTCGATATTCTCCTTATCGATACTGCTGGGCGACTTCACAATAAAACCCACCTTATGGCAGAGCTCCAAAAAATCCATCGTGTCATCGGTAAGGAAATCCCGGGAGCCCCTCACGACACCCTTCTGATATTGGATGCCACCACTGGGCAAAATGCATTCATGCAAGTCAAAGCGTTTATGGAAGTCGTCAAACTCTCTGGACTCTGTGTTACAAAACTAGACGGAACAGCGAAAGGTGGAGTTCTCCTCGGTTTGGCTGATCAATTCCAGTTGCCGGTGCAGTACATCGGTATTGGCGAAAAGGCCACCGACCTCAGACGGTTCAACGCCTCTGAATTCGCTGAGTCACTGTTCTCATAGAGACAACATGCCAGGGGGGAACGAAATCAGGGGGGAACGAAATCAGGGGGGAACGAAATCAGGGGGGGGAGAATCCTAAAGAGGGGGGGAACGCCCTCTTTAGAAAAAGAAAAAGAAAAAGAAAAAGAAAAAGAACATAAGGAGATCATCATGAAAGCTCTTTGCGTCATTCCAAGTCGTATCGCTTCTACAAGATTAGCTAGAAAACCGCTTCTACCTATACACGGCAAACCGATGATCCAGTGGGTCTATGAAAAAGCGAAGGCCTGTACCCTACTAGAAAAAGTCATAGTGGCTACCGACAGTCTAGAGATTGCAGACTTAATAGGTGGACTAGGTGGAGACGTCATGATGACCTCTCCCGACATTCAAACTGGCAGCGACCGGGTTGCTGTAGTCGCAAAATCCTTCCCCGATATGGACGTCGTCATCAACTTGCAAGGGGACGAACCGTTTATCAAACCTAGCATGCTCAATCAGGTTCTAGCGCCTTACCTGGCTGCAGAAAACCCAGACATGTCTACCCTTGCCTACGAACTTAGCGAGCAAGCTTACAATGATCCTGGGGCTGTGAAAGTCATCCTCGATTGTAAGGGGTATGCGATTTATTTTTCGCGAGCGCCGATCCCCTACTACCGCCAAGCCATCAAAGCCCCTGTCTTTCACCACATGGGCCTTTATGCTTTCCGTTATGACTTCCTTATGAAGTACACAACCCTACAGAAGACACCATTAGAACATGCAGAAAGCCTAGAACAACTTCGTGCCCTGGAAAATGGCTACAAGATCCGAGTCTGCTTAACAGAGCACAAGACTATCGAAGTCAATACCCCCGAAGATTACGAGAAAGCGAAGCACATGGCTATGAACTGAGCTTTCTCGCGATGAAAGGTCCGTCTTCTCATTGACACTTTTTTAGGATCTCTATATATCCAGATTCTCACAAGATGGGGTTATAGCTCAGCTGGTTAGAGCGCCACGTTGACATCGTGGAGGTCACAGATTCGAATTCTGTTAACCCCACCATCTTTCTTTTCCCAAGCATATTACCGCAAAGAAGTGAGTTTGAGAGAAAACCTTGCCCTGAGCCCGTCGAATGGGTGCGCAGCTGCTTTATCTCAAAAACTAGAAATACCGATAGCCATCCAAACTTACTTGTTTTTTGACTTCAAACTCATACTGATGCCAGCTTGCCGACAAGCGAAATTCCGTCTCCCGACTCGGTACCGATAGGGCCAGCGTAGCCACTCGACTTATCCTTGCTTCCCAAGATCTAAGACCGACGAACCAGGCCTGTAGTCGCCCTTCAGCCAGCAGATTGGATAATCCCCCTCTCCAGAGTACGCCTCCAGCGAGGGAGCTCCCTACCCCTGCCCCCCATGAATATTGCCCAGTCCCAACACTAGCTCCGAGAAGAGAGTAGAGCACAAGTCCAGGAGCAAGCCTCTGAGTGGCTATTCCGATACCACCCTCCGCCCTACCGACTAGCTTTCCCATCGCCTCTGGCTGTTCTAGAAGAAAACTCATCCGCCAAGACAAGTCTGGCCTCCGAAAAGTGAAGTCCATCAACGAGATCACTTCAGCGATAACTAGCTTCTCTAAGCTGATCCTTGCTGCTGAGTCGGAGCCATTAAGCTTCAGCAAAAGTGCTGTATCCAAATAATTAATCGAGGCAAGGGGATCATAACCTGTCTCCTTAGCTAAAAAATCATGAAGTCCAGGCTTGAAGGACAGGCGTAAGAATCCTGCATCTGAACTCCCTTTGAGACCCAATCCCAAGCGTCTCGGCAGATGGGCAAGGTCAGGGCGTTCGCTCAAATCGGTCTGAGGCACTACAGGCGTGTAGGGCATCTTAGATCTCTGCACAAGAATGGCCCTGAATTTCTGTCTATCCACTGGCGACAGCTGATTCTTGGTGAGATATTTTCTCTGATTCAACACAGAAATGGCGGCATCAAGAACAGGCGCCGACACCAGAGGAAGCTCACTCTCATTCTTATCAAGCAGAGCATCCAGTTCGAGATGCTCCCTGTCGGACAGTCTTTCTATGGCATGCTTTGTCACGCGATCAAGGGAGGGTTTAAATGAGACGGACTCAAAAGGTCCAAGTGCATCTCGAACGACACGAACCCCACTGATCGGCAGAACAGGAAAACTTAAGCCCCCGACCAGATCCGTCTCAGGGAAGGCTATGTCGAGCAGAGCCAGCACGCGATAGGCACAGTTCTCCCCCAAAAAATAATAATCAAAGGCTGAAACGCTATAAAGCTCCCACAGGTACGCGAGGAGGAGTTCCCCCTGTTCCTCTGTCAAAGCTAGGCGGAACTCCCACAAGTCTCTTCGATCGCCATTGACATAGATTTCGTAAGTTTGAGAATACGGTTCTAGCTGATACCGACCTGAGTAGCCGCCCCACAAGCCTCGGAGTGTATAGATCACAGGGTTATCTGTCGGGTCTGCTTGGGCGAGAAAGCCAACACTCTGATCCAAAAATCCAGAGTCGGGACTTCTGTGCAAAACAGAGTCCAACTTTAAAAACAGATGACCGGCCATGGAGACCGGATTATTGGCATAGGCCGAGGCATACACGAGGGTGATGCTACGAGGCCTCCTTTGCCTGAGAAACGACTCCCAGGTGGAGCAGGAGGCTGTAGGAAACCAAAAACCATGCCTCTCTAGAAAAAGTTTTCGTGCTGGATAGACACAAGCCGAGGACTGTCCATCTGTCAGGATCGAGGGATGGGACAGATGATGGATGGTGGCCTTGAGTTCGGCCTCAGGATCCGTCTTCCCATGAGGAGAAAGGAAGAAGTGAGCACCAGCTTGCTCACTTTCAAATCCTCCTCTAGACAGTTCCCGCCACACCCCGAGCCGGAGCCAAGACTTGCTCTGAGCAAGCTGCCCCAAGTCTTCTGATGTTTGGGAGTAGAGAGGAGAAGAGACGAGACAGTTGAGAAGGATCCCACAAAATAGTTGGGCCTTAACCTTGTGTAAGACCACAGTCGCGGGCCAGCCCAGGATGAGCTTGTAGGCTTTCGATAGTAGAAAGAACGAGCTGAGCTGGAGCCACTTCATCACTAGAAAAAATTCTCTCGTAATTGTTCTGCAGAACGCGATTGAACTCATCTTGACGACTCCAGCTACAGCCTAAAGCCCCAGAGAAGGCGGCAAGATGCTGGCCAGCCCCCTGAGCCGTTTGGGTCAGAAGGCTATGATAAGCAAGTGTCGCCAATTCTAAAGCCTCTGGCCTCTCCTGAACAAGTTTATGACTGGAACAATTTGACGTTCCAAAAGTCATCCCCAAAGTAACAACCGGTGTGAACATCCCGTTCGTGACCGCCCTTAAAGCAGATGAAAGTATAGAGTTCTCACTCAAAATATACCAGGCTGGACCACAACCACTGCTCCCATCTGCAGCCTTTAACACCCCACCGGCACTCAAGACTATAAAAAAACTTAGTATAAAATTTAAAGAATACGCCCTCATAAACTTAGCTCTTTTCATAAACATGCCCCTCCGAAATGTTTACAGTCCTACCCTTCATGCTATCACATGAGCAGGGGGGCTATCTCTCTGGGATAGAGGACACCATCAGAAAGAAAAGAAGTCCTTAATGAGTTAGGACTTTAATCACATCATCAACAGTAGTTTTTCCCTGAATTGCACGATCACCCTTGGGGCTAATCTTACCCGCCATAAAGCCCTGGTACATTTCTACGTACTGTTCTGCCCAAGGCTTAGGTACGCCACCTTTGACCAAAGCATCAAACCATCCAGACTCAGGAATATCCAAAACATTTAATTGTTTTTTGAGCGCTCTTCCAAGCTTTTCTGCTAATTGATTGACTGTGTAGGCTGGACCGTGTAGGTCGATGATTTCATTTTTAGGGCCTGCTTGTAGCGCATCCGCTACAACCTGACCAATGTCCTTAGTGGCAATCAATGCCATGGGGATGTCTCTTGATGGCATCATATTGGGGTAGATACCTGCACTCTTAGCTGCAGCAATATTCTGACCCATGTTCTCCATAAACATCCCGGCACGAACGAGTGTCAACTGAGCCCCTGTGCCTCGAAGCGCATTTTCTAAATGGTGAAGACCTTTTATCGGACCCGTCCCTTCTTTCAGATCTGCTCCCGTCGAAGACAGCATAACAACATGTGGAACTTTTGCATTTTTAACAGCTGCAGCAATAACAGCTCCCAATTTCTTTTGCTCTGCAAGAATATTTGTCCATCCCCAATTTGCAGGTAACAAGACAAAAACCCCACGTGCACCTTTGAAAGCTGTTGTTAGAAAAGCTTCATTCCCCAAATCGCCTATGGCAACTTCAGCTCCCTGCTTCGACCAGTCAGTCGCTTTAGCTTCATTGCGAATCACAACTTTAATCTTCTGACCTTTACTGATAAGAAGATTTGCTGCAACAGACCCTACATGACCAGTAACACCGCAGATAACAAACATGACAACTCCCTACCCTAAGTGTTTATAATGCTGACCTAGTCATCATTATAAACTGAAACGCCACTGAAGCCCTGGGCAGGAGGGGCAAGTTCGTTATCAGACAAAGAACAACAAGGCCCATCCCAAATAAGAACTTGATATATTTAAGAAAACAAATAATCTGGAAGATTGACCGTACTCGTTAGAAAACCGATACCCTGAGGAGTTTCTATGTCAAAGACAATGGTATCCGCATATAGAATTGCTCTATCTCTCTTCTTTATGGGAACGAGTGAGATATCACTAGCGCAGAGAGTCACCCTCGAAAATGTTGAGCTCACTGGCGACTGTGCCGGCTCGAAATTTCAAGTTGAGCCGCAAGCAGAGTTTGATGAACTCGTTATCTATTTTAACGACAGCATGTCGACCGAGTCGGAAGAAAAAAGTGCCTTCCTCAGCAAACACTGCGAAGTCACCTATACACTAACCCCAGGCCCTGGACAGCAGCTCAACCAGTTTAGTTTCTATACAAGTGGTTCCTACACTGTTGACAGTGGCAGAGTCTCCACTCGCTCATCACACCAGGTTGGTGATTTAGAACCTTTGGTGTCGATAGATTCTTATCGTGGGGACAGTTTTCCTACACCTAGCCCCAGCACAAGAGTTTTTCATAAAAAAAATCTTGATGTCGCTGTCTCTACTCTGTCGGAAAGCTATCAGTCCTGTGGATCACCCATACCCTTCAAAAGTGTCTTAACTGTGAAGACCCATCCTGCCCGACTCGGAGATTACACCGCTAAAATCAAACTCGGGGAAGGCAGTCTCGGACGATTCGTCCTCTGCTCCGTTCATTAATAAAACAAGAAGAGAAACTGATACCATCATACTAGACAGTGATTCCTAGCAGATGGACACCCTCCTCCACACCGATGGACTGTACCGAAACAGTCTCCCCTATTTATCTCTTTCCAAATAAATCTTCAGAGTGAAGACATACCAGCACTAGCCCCTTTGGTATCGAATCTCTAACTCCATCCCAAAGTAGGGTTTTATCGGGATACCCGACCGACTGACCCGTCAAAACTTCAGAATCCTGATGACGTAAAATCTTGACACGACCCCAAAAGCCGTCATATCTTAAATTGAATAAATTCAGGACATTATATTGTTGCTCGTAAGTTCTCTAGAACAGCTTTTGCCTTCGCTGTGACAGCCCTTTCCGTACTGTTCATGAGAGTACGCCAAAGATGATCACACAGATGATGGCTCTGGCAAAGAACTCCGAGCACAGCTCATCGGGAAGAAAGGAGAGGTCCATGGTCTCTGCGTTCAAACCTCCACATTTCGGAATCGTCTGCGTCCTTTTACTCGCAACGGCTTGTGGAAAAATCGAGCACCGAGGATCGGCACAACTGACAGCTCCTTCCCACATTAAATCTTCTTTTCTTGTCGAGAAAAATGAGGGTAACCCATTGCTAGGACAGGGTCCCTATGCCATCGGGGTCAAACGATCCTCCCTCAACAAAGAGTTCTTGTTGCAAGCTCAGTTGATCATGCAGCCTGTTGTCCCCCAATATAACGGACTCAAATCTCGACTCATCGTTTTTCAAGAGTCTGGAAATCAGCTCTACATGATGGAATCCACTTATGGGCACACAGTCACCTCAGACCTTCCTCAGCACTTTGTCCTAGCCAAATTTAAAATCCTGGCTGAAAGAAACAACACCCTTTTCTTCGATTTTGCTGAAGGGATGTCTAAAATATTTGTCAGCACAGAGTGGAGAGCTCAGGATGTAGAAGGATCTAAGTATAAACCAGACTCTTGGCACTCTATGGATCTTGATATCAGCTTCATAGAAAAGGCTCAGCTGAGTGAAGATCTCAACAGCTTAGTCCTCACCCAAATTGCACAGCTAAAAGCGACCTCAGAAGAAGGGAATCAACAGGTCCCTATCGAGGTTAAATATTACATCACTCCTTATGCCACAAACGAAGGGTTCCAGAGCGTCATATCGAAAGATCACGACAGAATGGGATTTTTTGAGATCGCCCCTCAGCTCCAGGAACATGGTGGCGAAGATCGTGTCTATGCCAGCAAATGGGACGAACGTAAGGCTATCGTATACGCCATCTCAGACAATACCCCTGCTGAGTATCGAGAAGCGATAAAAGATGGTGTTCTCTACTGGAACAAGGCTTTTGGTAAAGAGTTAGTCCAGGTCATCCAAGCACCAAAAGGGGTCACTGCACCTGATTACAATTACAATGTCATCCAGTGGGTTGAGTGGAATGATGCGGGCTTTGCCTATGCTGATGCTCAAATGGACCCTAAAACAGGAGAGGTTTACCACGCTCAAATTTTCCTCACGAGTGTTTTCGCCTTTGGTGGCATCAACAAAGCACGAAAACTTCTGAGAAAACTTGATCCCCTCGGGGGAACCGGCGCCCCTAGCGCCAAGGCTTCTGAACTCAGTCAAAATCTTATTTCTTTAGCTGGATTTCAGCGAAAATCTCTTTGCGAGTATACACCACCAAAAGATCAGCTTGTCCAGGCTTTGGGAAAAATTCTAGCTTCAGAAGGAACCGAAGCCGAGCTCAATGCAAAAATCTTGAAAGTGGCCAACGACTATCTACGTGAAGTAACAGCCCATGAAGTTGGGCACACACTCGGACTGAGACATAACTTCGCAGGATCCTTAGCGAGTAACTTTCCTCTGGAAAATAGAGAGGCCTTGTATGCGTCTTATTTGAAAGACGGCAAAGCCCCTGAAGGTCTCATCGTATCTAGCTCTGTGATGGACTATCAAAAATTTGAAGAATCAACTCTTACAGGAGATCAAGTTCAACACAATACGGCTGCTCTGGACTATGATATAAAGGCCATCCAAGCCCTTTACTTTAAGAAAACATATCAAAACTCAGAGTTACCTCTTTTCTGCACAGATTCGCATGTCGGTCTTTATGAAGACTGCAATCGCTTTGATGCTGGAGGATCTCTCTTCGAGAATGTCTTACAGGAAGAAAAAGACACATTAACTTCTCTTCCCTATCTCCTCATGGAACGATACATCACGGCTAAATCACCTTTGCCTGGGTATCCTGAAAAACCCCTCAAATCGGCATCTCTGTCTCCCCTCGAGTACAGCAAGACTCTCCTCACACCTAGGGCTAGTTTTCTGTCTGCTGTCAACGCTGACAGCCAATACTTGAAAGTTCGACGCTCTTTTGATCTCGTGAATGATCTCAACGAAGCAGATGTTGCCACCGCAGAGGCTGAGTACGTAGCCGCTGAAGTGAAACGCTTAGGGGGCGTCAGCACCTTCTTCAAGACTTACAAAATCAAAGACTTTAAATTACTGCAAGATAAGTTTAGCAAGTTGATCGATAACCCTGCCTATAGTTCTGGTGTAGGACCAGGGGGACAGCCCTTCTCTTTCTCCAACGAAGATAAAGAGCTAATGAAATCCGAGGGTAAAAAATTCTTCAAAGGTCTGACCTTCTACGCCATCTATGTGGAACTTGCCTTACTCCAGAAGGCCACTAACATACTCGAAGGTAGCGTGAGTGATGAATTTGAATCTCTTATGCTGCAAAAATCAGCTTTTGTCCTTCTCTCCTCAACCGGAACAGCGAGCTATGAGAAGGGCAAAGGAGGGGAAGGTTCTGGCGTCAAGAAGCTAGAGATACCAGAATTTATCTTCCCCACAAGCATGCGCATCAGTGCGGTAGCTCTCCTCTTCAATAAAGGAGAGGACCAGATGTGGGGTGTCAAAATACGATACAAAATGTTCAAAATTCTGAAAGAAAAACTCAATACAGCCTTGCAAGAAGATATTGAGAAAGCAGCGATAGAAGACCTCCCCGACGAACTTGCTCGCTGGGTGATCGAAAACAGAAAAGTCTTGAACACGTTCCGATCTTTCGAGACCAAAGACACGGACAATAGCAAGAAAAAAAGCAAACTTGAAGATGGATAGGTGGGAGATTCCTAAAGAGGGCGGAGCGCCCTCTTTAGATAAAAATCTTCAAATAAACTAAGTGCCAGTGGTCGAAATAAAAGTTCGAAGTTTATCAGCATCCGAACTCCCAGAAGCCTGTCCAATTTTATCCCTAATCTCCTGAATTTTATCTCCAGAGGCTTTCGTGTTCTCGTCTCCACTTTGGAGCTGAGAAGAGTTGATAGACTCCTGAGCGTTCGCGAGGAGAGTAACGAGACGCAGGGCCAGGGAGTCTGCAAGAACGAGAGCCTCACTAACAGAAATTTGTCCATCTCCATCTGTATCCAAGAACTTCAGCGTCAGAGCCACATACGCTGTCGTGAAAATAGCTTGCTTGAAGTAATCATGTTTTTCAAAACGATCACTTCGGATCGACGATAAAACCGTTAGAGCTTTCTGCAAGTGAGCCAGCCTAGAACTTGTCGCTGCTGGCAGCGCCGTAAACAAATTAACCAAGGAGTTAAGAGAGGGTGAATCTGCTAGTTTTGTTGTTGATGATTCACTCTTGACAAGGTTCAGGATAATTTCGAGAGGATCAATGCCCCCCTCTTGGGCCTCAGCACTTGCCAAAATAGAGACTAAAGCTGGAGCTTTTTTACTTTTCCCATTGTCTATCCTTTTTACCATCTGCGAATGAAGAGATTCTTCTGCCAAAGCAAGATCAGTATCACTGTCAATATTTTCAAAAACATCTCTGTAATCATTTCCCAATTCACTTAACAAGACGATCTTGGCTTGAAATGGCTTTTTTTGCTCAAGAAGTTTAGCAGCTGAGACAGCAGGATCTTCTTTGCTAGCAATTAAATTTGACCCGTCACCACAGGAGACAAGATAAAGAAAGCAGAGACAAAGATATCTACGGCAGACAATTTGAATTTCACTATAAAAGTTCATACTTGTTCTCATAGAGCGATTCTCAAGCCGACAAAATACCTCTCATCAGACCTCTCCCCCAAAGCATCCCCTAACTCCTCTGAATAAAAGCCAAGGTCAACACGGAGAAAACGAAGATCTGTATAAAAACCAACACTGGGGTACCCTTGATTCAGACCAAAGGTAAAACCTATAAAGTTTAGAATAGAGAGCTCTCCACCCAAGTGCACATGTTTTCCCGTCTCCTGCTTGTAGACATTGAGCAAATCTTTATAGTCAAAAAGCAGTTTAATACGACTGAACTGTGTCCCTGGAATGAGAGCTAAACCTAGATTTAAAGTTTGTTTGATATCTTTTAAAGGACGTTCGCTTTTGACTAAAGTCGTTGGCTTTTCTGGGGTAAAATTTGTTCCTGCTACGTCCTCGATGGTAAATCCCATATGGAAAGGAACCTTTTGCTCCGTCCAGCGATACATGGCGCCAAGATTTACACCCACACCAGAACCTGTCATCGCTAAACTGTCCCCACTCAAATCTTTAAGTTGACTGGCCTCTGCAGCATTGGCTTTGATAGCTCCCTGAGTGCGTCGTATGAACTTGCTTGTCAGACCGAGGCAAAAACTTTGCTTCGACCAGCAATCTGCCAGACTAAAAGTTGCAGCTAGATCAAGCTTTGCCGAAGCATCGACAGTTTCTAAAGCTCCTAAAGTAGGATCTTTATAGAGAAGAACCGTCATTGATTGATCAACATAAGCACCGATAGCCACCTTCCGCAGCAAGATCCCTGTGAACTCACCGAAGCGAAAATGTTGAGCCTTGCCGATATGCTCCTTCAAAATATCGGTGGGATCTTCATTCTGAATTGCAATCTGTTTCACAACATCTCGGGTGTCTCGAGAGAACTCCAAGCTAGGGGATGCCAGAATAATCTTATTGTAAAGATGAGGAGCAAGGGCTAAACCAGCTGGATTAAAGAGAACAGCATCTCCATCTTCAGCAATCGCAATCCCCGTATCGCCTCGTCCTCTGAAGTAGGCACTTCGAAACGAATAAGGATACTCTGCGCCTTCCAACAAAGGAAGGTCGACAAAAAAACTACAGATCCACATGAAGAAAAATAGGCGAAAAGATTTCATGCCGAAGTCATCGGCTTCAAGAAAAAGTTCTGAAGAAGGGCTTCCAGCAAAAAATGCCTAGCAGGGAGGGGCCTAGCAAGGAGGGGTTTGGGGAAACTGCGCAGGGTTCCCCAAAAGAAAGAACCCCTAAAGCAAACAACTTTCCACTTCAAGAGAAACAGGGCAGTGATCTGATCCGACAACCTCAGGATGAATTTTGGCAGCTTTCAAATAGGGTTTTAAACTTTCTGAGACACAAAAGTAGTCGATTCTCCAACCTATATTTCTCTTTCTAGCAGCCGTTCTATAGCTCCACCAGGTGTAGTGCCCCCCCTCTTTTTGAAACTCTCGAAAGGTATCGACGAACCTAGCTGCGATGAATCTATCGAAATTTTCTCGTTCTTCTTTTGTAAAGCCAGCATTTCGATGATTGGCATCTGGCCTAGCAAGATCAATCTCCTGATGAGCAACGTTGAGATCCCCACAAAAGATCACCGGTTTTCTTGTTTCTAAGTTTTTGAGATGTGCCAAAAAAGAGAGATCCCACTCCTGGGTTCTATACGGAAGACGAGCCAACTCTGGCTGTGAGTTTGGCGTATAAACGTTAACAAGATAAAATTTTTCATATTCAAGAGTGATCACCCGACCTTCTTGATCATGCTCTTCGAGACCAAATCCATAAGACACCGATAACGGGGCATGCTTAGTGAAAATAGCTGTCCCTGAGTAACCTTTCTTTACTGTCGGGCTGTTCCAATAAACGAGATATTCATTCGGCAAATTCAGAGGAACTTGATCGCGGGTAGCCTTGACCTCTTGTAAACAGACGAAATCAGCTGCTTGATCCTCAAAAAATTCCATAAAATGATTTTTTTTGAGCACAGCTCTCAGTCCATTCACATTCCACGATACGAGCTTAATTGGATTCATCTTTTCATTCACACTTCAATTTCTAGTGGTGAGACGCTCCTCCTTCGAAGGCAGCTCGAAGCAGCGCGACAACGAGTTTGACCTGCTCAGAACTAATAGTGAAGACAGGTGTAAACCGCAATGCATTTTTTCCACCATGAATAACTCCAAGACCAGCCTTTCTCAAGAGAGTTTCAAGTCCATCTTGAGCCACAACCTGAAAACGTTCCTCACGAATTCCGACCGAAAAGAGAAGGCCAGTACCCTGAACCGAGCTGACGACCTGAGGGAACTCTTCCGCTAATTTCTTCAATTCAGAGAGAAATTCCCGTCCACGCTCCTGGATATTCCGTCTCAATGCAAGAGTAAACCTTTCTAAAACTGCGGATCCAACATTCAAAGCTCTCGGATTGCCTGTCATCGTGTTGCCATAAACACCAGTCTTATAGAGGCTGGCAGCTTTGTCCCCAAGAGCTAGTACAGACAATGGAAATTGACCCGCATTAAGCGCCTTAGAATAAACCTCCATATCTGGGGGAGCCAGCTCTTCAAAACCTGGATAGTCCACAACACTGAGGCAACCTTGGGCTCTAAATCCAGCTTGAATGGAATCGACGAGTAGAAGAGTGTCATGCTTAGTGCAGAGCTCCCGGGCACAAGCATAGAACTCTGCTGTGATCGCACATCCGGGATTACCTTCCCCTTGAACAGGCTCCAACAGAGCCATATCAAAGTAGACATGATTCTCCTGCGCCCAGTGAAAGGCCCTTTTCAGACTACCAACATCATTGGGCTCTACTGTATACAGTCTGTCCAAACCTTGAAAACTCGCCAAATATTTCTTATACACAGACTCTGATGAATGGGAGGCTTGAGCAGGACGCTCTGTCCGTCCATGGAAGGATCCCTTCATCGATAGGAACATGATCTTTTTCTTAGCATGTTTCCCTGACGGATCGGTCTGGATTTTAGCCTGTATGTCTGCGATTCTTGCCGCTACGGTCACCGCCTCGGATCCAGAATTCATACAAATGAACTTCGAGAAGCAGTGCTTTCCGGCCCCTTTACGGCTGTATCCAATCTCCTTTAGGAGAGCATCTGCTAGCTTTTTTTGAGCGAAGTTTGCCGTCATGATATTAAGCATGACACCTGGTTTTTCTAAAGCCTCCAAAATATCTTTTGGACTGTGTCCAAAGCCGAGCATGCCATAGGCACCAGCATCATAAATGACGGCACCTCCTGTCGTGATCAGCCAGGGTCCCTGAGCAGCAAGAGATACGAAGGGGTTCAGAAGTTCTTCGGCGTAAAAATTAACAAAATTCTTCTGGAGGACCTTGATCTGCTCAGACTCATCAAGCTGCATCACTTTTTTTTCATCCTCACTCAAGCCCTTAAAGCAGACATAAGCGGCATGAATGGCTTCCGCCAAAGAGGGATCGGACGATAGAAAGCGGCTGATAGTGGGAAGGTCCAAACCCTGCGTCTGCTTCTTACCAGATTGGGAACGAATCTCAGCTAGCTGGGCTAATGCGTCCATGACTCACCTCAAGCATGTTAAAATGGAAGAAAGCCTGTTCTTTGAGAACTTACTGACTTGCAAAAAGATAGCACAGCATCTCTCTCTGATCTAGCGCGCTATCTCCTATTAGTCTTATATTTATTGGAGCTTAGCTCATGCAAAGTCCTAACCAGTCGACACGTTATTGCAACTACTGTGCTCAAAACAAAAATTGGATATGGACTGGGTCTAAACTAAAGGATGGATCGAAAATCTACATCGACCAGTGGGGTTCTCGCTGGGCTGGAAAAAGGTGCCCCGACTGCGAGCGCTCTCGCGTCCAGCAAGCGCTGAAGTGGACCGTCTTTGAAAAAGACCTCGTCATTAGTGAACTGGAAAAATCAGGGTACTCCATCCTCAACACCAGTCCACAGATCCGCGTAGAAAAGGCGGGGGTTCAATATAAGGTATCTCTCCAGCGGGCTATGACTAAAGATGGCAGAATCCTACTTGAAGAAAAAACTGACCAGGAGGGGGATAGAACCCTACAAATCCTCATCTTCCAATCCGTCAGAATTCTCACTCCAGGAAAATTAGAAGCTCTTCAACCTAGATTCTATAAACAGGCTCCCAGTTTAGCTAGCTCTCCAGAACAAGCATAACTGCTCAGGAACCAAAGACATCTGCCATCAAAACATGATGAATGTCTTCCTCACCAAGGAGAATACAGAGCCAGCGATCAAAACCAAGGGCATTACCGGAACAAGGAGGAATTCCCTTCGACAGAGCCTCGTAAAAAGACTCATCCTCACCAGTCACAGCCTTTCCAAGTAATCGCCTCTTCTCGTTGGTCTCTTGCACTCGTTTTCGATTTTCCTCTACATGAAGCAGTTCATCGAAACCATTACAAAGTTCAATCCCACGGATGTAAATCTCAAATCGCTTTGCAGCCCCGTTTTCCATACGAGCTAACGCAGCTTGTGAAGGTGGGTAATCATAGAGAACACAGGCCCCAAGTTTGGTGAGAGCTGGTTCTACAGCATCAATGAGGACTTTGAAGTAGGCTGTCTCAAAATCATCATCTTCCCGAACAGAAAGAAAACCTTTCCCTCTGGCTTTTTTAGCAAACTCCGAGTCACCATCCCAAAGGTCAAGATCTGCGAATTCTTTAAAAGCTTCCGTGACGGTGATCAAATCAAATTTTGAGGGGAGAACAAGAGGTGTTTTCAGACCATAATCTTTCATAGCGTTAAAACTATAGTGAAGAAGATCCTGAGTTTCTTGAATCATTTCATGAAAACTCAGCCCAACCTTATACCACTCAAGCATGGTGAACTCGGGATTATGCCAGGGACCCAGTTCTCCTCCATTCCGGAAGCAAGGCGCCAACTGAAAAATAGCAGGCAGCCCAAAAGCCAGGGCTTTCTTCATATGCAGCTCAGGACTGGACCGCAGCCACATGCTGTGCTTATTTTTCCTTTGATCCAACCAATGTGTTTCAAAATAATCCAGGTAAGTTTCTGTTCCTGGACAGTGGACCACGATAGGCGTCACTATCTCTTCGTATGATCTCTCTTCAAAAAAGCAGCGAAAGGAACGAGTGAGAGCATTGCGAGCTCGCAAAGCAGATAACAGATTCATGACTTGCCTTTTTTTAGGACACCAGCAGCCCCTCCAGAGCTAGAAGCTTCCCCTACCCCCTCCTTGCTGGGTTCCTGACGTTTCTGCAAGATTATAGAGAGGGCTGAGCCCTTTTCAAATTTTTTCTCATGACCTGTTTTCGCCCCAAAAGAAACGCCTGTCGCCAGTTCAAAGACCTCCCAGAAGTGCTTGGTGGGATAGATTCTTAGGTGACCTGAACGCACTGCTTCCCTCGTCTCTCTGTTGAGCATCAACTGATTTTTATTTTGATGGGGGATAATCACAGAATAGTGTTTTTCCTTACCAATCAATAAACATGTTTTGTAAAAACCTTCTATTTTTTCATTGATGCCACCGACCGGCTGCACCTCTCCCACCTGATTGAGACTGCCTGTGATCGCCAAATTCTGTAGAATCGGTATTCCACTTAAGGCACTCACAAGCGCAGTTAGTTCAGCCGATGTTGCACTGTCACCGTCAATGGGGCCATAAGACTGTTCAAAACAAAGGCTAGCAGAATAACCAAAAGGCTTGTGCTTTGCCAAAAGGGAGTTGAGAAATCCACTCAGGATGAAAACACCTTTATCATGTATATTTCCAGACAGCTTACTCGCTCGCTCTATGTTTAAAATCCCTCGATCATTGCCTGAGACAGTGCAAGTGAGACGACTAATTTTTCCAAAAGAATAATCGCTCATACTATAGACTGAGAGCCCATTCACAATCCCTACCTTGGCTCCACTGAGAGAAACGATAATGTCCTGCTTGACTACGATCTCCATCAGGTATCTTTCAAGAAGATCTCTTCTCTGAATTTTTTCTTCCACTGCTTTTTCAACATGTTTTCTTGCAATGGAGCTCTCCCCTTCCTCCCGCGCAATAAAGTCTGCCTCTATAATAAGATCCTTAATCTCACTAAACTGGGATGTAAGCTTACCTTGATCTTCGACCCGACGTGATCCATATTCGATGACAGCTGTGACACCACTCCTATCGAAGTGCAGAAGCTTTTCCTTGTGGCAACGACTGGCAATAAACGAAACATAAGACTTCACGTTTGTCTTATTTTTACTCATCTGATAATCAAAGTTGGCTTTGATTTTAAAGATCTTTGCAAAATCTTCATCAAGATCAAAGAGGAGATGATAGACCTCATCACTCCCTATAAGAATCACCTTCAGATCAAGCGGGATAGCATCGGGCCGCAAAAGAGATGAGGTAGCCAGCATACTGAGAGGTTCTTCCACTTCTTCAATATAGCCAAGCCTATTGCGAAGAACCCTTTTAAGTTTGTCCCAGGCAAATGGCATTTTGAGAACGTCATGCGCATTGAGAACCAGGTATCCACCATTGGCACGATGGATGGATCCAGCCTGAACCATCGTAAAATCACTAAAATGCACTCCATGTTCTATGGTTTTTTCGATTTTCCCAAATAAATTATAATACGTCGGGTTCGTTTCGATAATCACCGGAGCTGTTTTCTGATTTCGATTATCTATGAAGAGATTGATTTTATATTTTCTAAAAAGATCTCTTCTCTCATGTGTCGAAGAGGACTCTCCATCTTGCACAGAGCTGTCCTCTGTTTCGAGAAAATCAGAAATGTGATCTAAAATATATTCTCGAACCTGGTTCAGATAATCGACCACAGGTTTGGTTTTTTTGTAAACCCAAAGCAGATTATCGAGAACTCTATCGACAACTTTTTCACCTATGTTTTTTTCCAACTTGGAAAGATTTTGTTTCGTTTTTAGCTCAAGTTCACGGATATTTCTAGCAAAATTGAGGACTTTCGGTTCAAGTAACGATCGTTTCGCCTCAATTTTTTTCCGATCTTTTTCGCTGATTTTATTATATTCTTTGTCTGAAACGGCACGACCATTGATAGCAGGGATCGTCTCTATCCCAAGAGATGAAGACTTGACAAGAAAGTCCATCTTGCGTGCTGTCCTCTCGAGCTCTTTAAATTTCTTAGCCTGGTTCTCCGTATTAGCCGAGACGATGCTGTTGACGCTGCGTTCATAGTCCTCGCTTTGGAAAGCCTTCGGTATTTCTTTTCGAAGCTCGGAAATAGCATCGTCCATAAATTTAGCGAATTTATGACCCTCTCCTGCGACTAAACAAATAGCCTTCGGACTGTCTTTTTTTTCAAAATCATAGACATAAATCCAGTCGTTGGGAGTATTTGAGTCCTCAGACCACTTCTCAAGAAAGGCCCGGATAACGCTTGTTTTACCAGTCCCTTCGTACCCAGCAACATAGATATTGTATCCAGGGCTACGAATACTTAAGCCGACATGAATAGCTCTTGTCGCTCTTTTTTGAGCAATAATGTCATCTGTATATTTGATCTCTTTTGTATTTTGAAAGGTCAAAAAAGAAGGATCGCAGGAAACGAATACCTGACCGAGACTCAAGGGAGCAGGAAGTTTGCTTAACTGTCCATTAACTTTTTTTTTAAAGTTTTCTTTATAATCCTTTTCAACGCCGAGGCCCCCATGGTTAAGATTGATCGAAGAGAATGTTTAAAGTAAGCACAGAGGTCAATCTTTATCTTAGAAACCATCCCACAAATCATCTAGTGTCGATACTTACACTCTGTGAGATGGCTCCAAGAAGGAAACGAGACTAGCTTACTGGAAACAGCTGATTGATGAGATTTTTGTATTCTTCCCAAAGTTCATAACGTGCAGACGGTTCTTCTAGTGCAGCCAAGATACTGCTCAGAAGCAAAGGCCCCTTTCCACTATCTTCCTGGAGAAATCGCTCCCCGTAAGCATCTATAAAATCCATAGCCTCTTCGATACCCTCACGACTCTGTCTCTGCATAGCAAGCCCAACACCTTTTTCTAACCAATGTGCAACCTCTTGCAGAGGGACCTCCGCCTTGATACCAATCCGAATCAAGTCGTTGTAGATATTAAGACGCAGGTCTGTTGAGAGATCGTCTTCGTACTGGCCAATAAAATAGTGCAGCGTCCGAAAGGCGCTGTGCCAACGGCAGGCCGTTTGCATAGCGCGAATTTTATCGGAAACGCCATCATACATGTTCGTTGCCTTCTCGCGCTTCTCTGCCAAAAGTTGCTCTCTCTCCTTGATTTGAGGGCGAAAGCGCTTACTGAGTGAGAACACTGCTGAATTCACCTCATCGAAACTAAAAGCGCTACCTATTTCAACATCTCGGCCTAGACCTTCGCTCATAAACTGAATGATATGAGGCACGGAAGTTGCAGTAGCTTCAGAGATCTGATTGAGGGTTTTTTTTTCATTCAGAACCCAACCTGGCAAAATTTCATTGATTTTATAAATGAAGTCTATCATGCAGGCCTCCTCGAAAATGAGCAGACGGCCCCTAGGGCTATCGCAAATTCGATTTTTATTTAGGCTGATTGTGTGAACTCTTAGAAACAGTATATAAGAGGAAGGACTGTTAAAACAATCGGCAGACCAGTCTGGCTCTTGAAAAAACCACGCCGTACCTTAGCGGGACAGATATCTACCGCACTAGATGAGTATATGTCCGCTATCTAAACGTGGCCCAGCTGACGTCAGATGCATGAAGAAACGAGGATATAGCCCAGACATAAGCAAGTTTTAAAAAAATAATTTTAAAACAAACGGACACCAATGCACCCTGAAACGAGACAAGTCGAACGAATTATCGCCGACCACAAATACTGGATCAGGGCAGTCTCCGCTGCCTGGGTACAAAAGGGAGGCTATTTTACCGACCTCAATTTACGCCTTTTTCTCATCATGCGTCTTTTTTTGCGTCCAACTTTTCTACGACCTTTAGCGTGTTTTCTTTTGTGTCTTGAACCGTGCAAAATGAATCTTCCCATAGTTAACATAAACATGAAATGAACGGCCAAAGTACAGAGTAGACAGGCAAAAAGCAAGCTCAAAAAAGGAGAAGAAACAAGCGCAACACGGCTATAAAATGGGTGGGCTTTTAGATATTCATATGAATTTTCAGATAGATATAAGATTCAACTCAAAGTAGCCCCCTTCTTCTCCGATCTTACTTAGTGATCTCGGCTGGATATCGCTCATCTGAATAACGGAGTATATCGTGGATCAAAATGCAGCCCGCAAGAAGGGACGAGTTCTTAAGTCCATCATCATCGAACCGTTCCGACAATTTAAGTTTGGGGTTTACGTGATCGGCATCTGCCTTGCCTTTATTGGTGCAGCTGGATATTTGTTTGTAAACTCCTTCATAGAGCAATACAAACATGTTTTAGGTCTCTTCAATGTGGTAGATCCGTCGGCAAAGTGGAGCTTCATTATCGATGATATTTTCTATAGCAACCTTATAAAACTGAGTATCTGCTTTGCCCTTTTCCTAATCATCATGTTCTACACAGTTTTCAAATTGACCCATCGATACTACGGTCCGCTCGTCTCAATTCTAAGATTTTTAAAAGAACTGCAGGCAGGAAACTACACAGCAAGAATCAAACTTAGAAAAAAAGACGAGCTTCAAGAGCTAGCTGATAATTTAAATCTCCTCGCCGAAAATCTGCAAAAAAAATACCCACCAACAAACTAACTCCTCATAGCAAGGAAGGAGTTTGGGATAAGCCTTGCCCTGAGCTTAGTCAAATGGCTGCGCAGCTGATTTCTGCTAAGAATTAAAGAACGGAGGAGCCAATCGACGAAATTCCCCCTCCTCAAAAATCAAAGCATTCGGACTGTCCCAACTCGAAAGCCCGAGAACCCGAGCCCCCGGCTTTTTGTGGCTCGCCCAATCATAGGGAATATGAAAGTGACCCACGACAGCATGATCGGCTCCTGAAGAGAGGAGCCATCCATCTAGGAGCGCCAGCAAACTTTTATGGTCGATACGTTTATTCTGCCCGTTTTTCCGCGACAACAAAGATAGTTCGAGACAAAATTTGTCCAAACGTCGCTGCAGCATCAAAAGAGCGAGCACCCGAAACAAAGAGGAGCGGGTAATTCGCAGATAAAGGTCATAGTGCCAAGGAGCCTTCAAACGATCCCCATGAGAGAAAATCAGACGAGTTCCAGAGGACGTAGCTAAGAGAAAGTCCTTGGTGTCGATGAAGTCGACCCCAGGCCACTTCAAATCCCTCAAGGAAAATTCATGGTTGCCCTGAAAAAAAAGAACCTGGCAACCTGACCGCTGCACCTCCCCCAAAGCCTGCCCTATCTTTTTAAATTTATTTTGAAAATAGACGCTAGATCCAAAACAAAAGTCAAAAATATCTCCCAGCAAGACCAAGTGGGAAACACGAGAGTTTTCTTGGACCTGACGAAGCAATTCCAGGAGCAAACGCCCCCTCTCATCCTCCTCGCTCATCAGGTGAATATCTGAAACAATGACGACAGTTTTTCGCAAACTTCCCATAAAAATTCTTCTTTAAAAAGAATAGAAAAGGAAAAGATTGCGGTTCGGAAGATTGCGGTTGTAATTGATTTATTTATTCAACATCACTTTAATTTGGTAATCTTTTGGATTGATTTTGATGCTGTC